>CAXSCF010000040.1:0-20172 GCA_964235815.1 uncultured Sphingomicrobium sp. | reverse complement strand
GTGTTAGGCATGCCGCCAGCGTTCGTTCTGAGCCAGAATCAAACTCTCAAGTTGAAGTCCGACAAGCCGGGCGGAATAGGCCCGGCAGGCCGGCATCTCTGGGAGCCGTTCCTGCACAAATATACAAACTGGTGTTGTTTGCGTATTGAGACATTCGTTCGTTCCGATCGGGCAAGCCCGGCCGGAAGTCACATTAAGGAACGGCATAAATTTGACTGATCGTCCTAAGCCCAGAGGCCCTAGGAGACCAGGCCGCCGCCCACATGTCCCTTCATCTAACCAACAATGTCAAAGAGCCGACGCGTTCTCTCCCCCGGTTTTTGGTCCGGGTGTCGTGTGACCGACTAAAAGAGGCGCGCTGCAGAGGCGGTCCGAAGTGGCCGCCACCGCTGCTGTGAGAGGGCATCTATGGGAGGCGCCTGATTCGGTCAACCGGTTTTTTGCAAAAAACTTGTCGTTGCCGCGCGATGGCAACCGACATGCGCGCAAATCCGCCATTTTCGAGGATGGTCAGGCCGACTGGATGTAGCTTCGCAGCGACTCGGCTTCGGCCTCGATCCGCTCGATCCGGTACTTCACAAGGTCGCCGATCGACACGATCCCGCGAATCTCTCCCGATTCCACCACCGGCAAATGCCGGATCCGCTGATTGGTCATGATCGACAAGGCCGCAAGGATCGGGGTTGCACGATCGACCGTCACCGCCGGCGCGCTCATCGCTTGCTCGACCGGCCAGCCGAGCACTTCGGGGCCGTGCTCGGCGATACAGACCACCAGATCGCGTTCGGAGAACACCCCGCGGATCATGCCGTCGGGACCCAGCACGGGCACGGCGCCGATCCGCCGATCGCCAAGCAGGCCGACCGCATCGCGCACCAGCGTGACCGATGGAACGGTCGCAACGTCGCCGCCCTTGGTGGAGAGTATGTTCGCGATCGTCATGCGCGCCTCCTGTGCCGATGGCATAGGCCGATGGGTTGAAGCTGTCACGATCCCCCTGCAAAGGAGGAGCATGCCAACCCCCGATCCCGTCCCGCCGCCGTCGATCCGCCAGCGGTTCGTGCGCATCCTGCGGCTTGCGGCCGCTTTCTCGATCGTCATCGCGCTTCTCGCCGTCGTGCTCGTCGCGCGCGGGCAGACGGAATTACACGTCCACATGCTCATCGCCACCGCGCTCGGGATCGGACTGACCGTCTTGCTCGCGCTGGCGCTGATGAGCCTTATTTTCCTCAGTCATCACAGCGGTCACGATGCGGCCGCGGGCGCGCGCCATTGCGAAAGAGAAGACTCATGACCCCTGACCACCGCGAAGCCATTTTGCGGGTCGTTCCCGGCCCGAGCGATATCAATGCCAACGGCCATATCTTTGGCGGGTGGGTGCTCAGCCAGATGGACATCGCGGCGGGGATCGTCGCATCGCGCCGCGCCGACGGCCCGGTCGCCACGGTCGCCATCGACGGGATGGAGTTCCTTGCCCCGATCCACATCCGCGACCTGATTTCAGTCTATGCCAAGGTCGAGCATGTCGGGCGCACGTCGATGCGCATCAAGATCGAAGTCGTCGCCACCCGGGACCGCGGCGCGACCGAAGTGCGCGTGACCGAGGGCCTGTTCACCTTTGTCGCGATCGACGACCAGGCGCGTCCCCGACCGATCGAATGAGGGTCGGCGCCGATCGAGTTTGCCGTGACGACCGGGACTTTTCGCTCCTCACGCAAAAAGGTCCCCTCGCCGAAGCGAGAGAACCTTTCTTACGCATTACTAAGCCGGGACAACGCCTTAAAAGTCGAGTTGGGCGCGAAGCGCTCCCGAACTGGATCGGGTTTTGCGCTGATTGGGGGCGGTGTTGCCCGCCGGCACCACTGAGATCGCAAGCGGCCCGCCGGTGATGTTGGTCCGACCAACTTGCCCGATGAAGCGCAGATAGTCGATCGGATTCCAGATCACGCTCGCCTGATATCCCAGTTGGCGCCCGCCGTTGACGTAATATGGGGCGGCAACTTGCTGGGCGAGCGAAGCGTTCGGCGGAGCCGGCCCGACTCGATCGCGCAGGTCGATATAATCGATCCGCGTATTGATTTGCACCGCGCCCCAGCCCCCCTGGTCGAACGGATGACGGACCTTGGTCCGATCCCAGCGCCCATTGCCGTAACCGCGCGTCTCGCCGGTGAGATAATAGCCGACCTCGGCATATCCTCCGAAAAAGCCAGGGCTGCCGTTGAGCCGTGCGCCGACCGGCGTGTCGTTGCTGGCCGGATCGAGGGGAACCAAGTCCATTGCGTCATACGCGCCGCGCACCCACAATTTCTGGGCTTCGGCAGCAAAGTGCAGCGACTTGAACGCGCCACCGAGTTCGACGCCGGCGCTGTAATCCCCCTTCGCCGCGAGCGTTCCGGTATCGACGAAACGCTGGTCGGTGGTCTGGACCAGAGGCCGGGCGCGATATTGCGCGCCTCGCGATTCGCGATTGTTGGCGCGCATGTGCGCACTGGCACCGAAGTGGACGAAGCCGCTGCCCACCTTTGGCGTATACGTCCCGCGCGCGGCGACTTCCCACCCGGTGCGGGTGAAACTGCCATCGTTGATTTCGCGCGAGAACAAGCCCGCCGACAGCGTGTAGCGGTCAGCCGGTTTGTCGGCGAGGCTCAGGGCGACCCCGAGCCGGCGGTTGTAGTTGAACGCATCGGTGAAACTCGCGCGTTCGAGCATCGAGCCAAAGCGCGACGAGGTCACCGTCTCGAGGCTGCTGAACGGATAAAAATTGCCGGCGCTGATGGTGAGCGGACTGTGCTTGAAGTCATAGCTCATCAATATGTCTTCGAAATCGACGGTGCCCTGGGCGAAGTTGAACTCGGCGCGATATTTGAAGCCGCCGGGCAGCCCGCCCTCGGCGCCGATGACGACCCGCCGGGCGCGCGTGTTGAAACCAAGATTCTGGTAATTGATCCCGCCGACGGTGCCACGGCGCTCGGCGCCGTCGGGAAAGCCGCCATAGCCCGCGTCAAATTGCAGTAAGCCTCTGGGCTTGAAGCTGAAGCCGGCATTCTTGTCGGCGAATTCGGGGGCGCCTTTCCACGATGGCGTCGCCTTGACCACCGACGCCTTGATGTCGGCCAACGCCGCCTGGAGCGCTTGCACCTCTGCTTCGAGCCGATCGATCCGGTCTTGCGCTTCGCTTTCGGCGGCGGGTGTTTGCGCAGGGCCGGCCGCCCGTAGCGGCGTGGCAAGACAAGCGATCGCGCATGCCGCCGATGAAACCAGCCCTAGCCTTGCCATGTCAGTTCCCCCCGACCGAGCCTTTACGGCAGCCGGACAAATCTAACAGAAACGCCCTCACGGTAAAGTGAGGGCGTTTGAAGGGCTATAACGGTGGCGAGGACGGACGAACCCGCGCACCGGCGATTCATCAAAGCTTGATCGAGGCTTCGATCCCGAATGTCCGCGGCGCGTTCAAATTGCCATAATCGCCGAGCACGCCCGAAATGCTTCCGCTGATCGGGTTGGGAAGGCTGTTCGTTGGATCGCGGCGATAGACATGGGCTTCGTTCAACAGGTTGCGCGACCACAATGCAATCGTTGCGCGCTGGCCATCGCCACCGATCGCCACGTCCGCCAGCGAAATCCGCGCGTTGGCGATGAAGGCACTATCGTTCTTGGTGGCGAACTCCGCGAACGACTGGGTCGCCTGGCTATAATTGCCGTCGATGTGAAAACGCATGCTGGCGCCGCCAAAGGCATTGATCGGATAGGCATAGTCGATCGCGGCACTGGCGACATTGCGCGGCGTGAACACGATGAACACCGGCACCGGTCCCGCGAGCGGGCGGAACGGGTCCACCGCGTCGGGCACGTGCGTGTACGTATAGGCATAGGAACCGCTCAACGTCAGATTGTCGGTAACGACCGCGGTGGCATCGATCTCGACCCCGTTGATCTTGGTCGTGCCGGGCGCATTGATCGTTTCCACCGAATTGATGTTGCTGGCCCCGCCGTTGACGATCGTGCTGAAATCGACCTGGGTGCCCTGGCGGCGCATCATGTACGCCGCGATGTTGAGGCGCAGATGGCGATCGAACAACTCGGTCTTGGCGCCGATCTCATAGCTCTTGAGATCTTCCGGCCCGAATTGGTTGTAGGTCACCGAACGCGAACTCGCCCCCCCGGCGCGATAGCCAGTCGAATATTTGGCATAAACATGGACGTCGCGATTGACGTCATAGGCGAGTACCGCCAGCGGATTGAAGCGCTTCGTCTGCTGGTCGAACGCGCACGGCGGCGCGCCGACAACGTTGATCGGGCAGCGTGACGGAGCATTGGCGCGGAGATAGAGCACACCCTGCTTGTCGTCCTTGGTGTAGCGTCCGCCCAACGTCACGTGAAGCTGTTCGAGCGCAGTCGGGGTCCACGTCAACTGGCCGTAGGCCGCCTTGCTGACGGATCGCGCGCGGCTGCCGCGATCGATGCTGCGGCATCCCTCGGTCGATCCGAAGCCGCCCGAACCGGTGCAGGGATCGAGCACGGTGTAGCTCGTGCCGGTGGCATCCCACTTGAGCGAATTGGGAGTGGCCGCTTCCTCGAACGCCTTTTCCTTGAAGTAATAGATGCCGAACACATAATCGAGCTGGTCGGCGAGGCGGCCCACCGCCTGAAATTCCTGGCTGCGCTGATTTTGTTCGAGGTAGGACAGGCTGTAGCGGCTGAAATTACCGTTCGGAGCGAAGATCGGCGGGCGATGCGCGCCACCCGAATTGTCCCACTGGTCGACGCTGATCTCACGATAGGCGCTGATCGAACGCAGTTGAAGGTTATCGGTCGGCGACCAGGCGAGCGTCAGCGATCCGCCCTTGGTGGTGTCGGTACTCGGACGCTGGGGCACTCCGATATCGGCTACCTTCATCCGCTCCTCGCCTTCGACGACGACGATCGGAGGCAGCGGCCGAATTGCGGGGCCGCCGACGACGGGGCACGTCTGCGACCCGCTCGCCGGCCCGACGCAATAACCACGCGGGTTGAAGTTGAGCAGCTGACTGTAAAATGGGGTGTTCTTGTCCTTGCCATAATCGACGCTGAGATCGGCGGTAAACGAGCTGCTCGGCTTGAAGCGGATCTTGCCCTGGACTCCCTTGCGGTCGAAGTAGTTCCAGCCCTTTTCCCCCTTGAGCGGGTTTTTGGTCGTGGCATTCTGATAGCCGAGCGCGCCATCGAGCTTGAAGCTGAAGGCGCCGACCGCGGGCAGGTCGAGATGGGCTTCGCCGTTGTAAGCGCCGTAATTGCCCGCCCCGACCGTCGCGCGCAGACCAAACCGACCGGTCGGAGCACGCGTGATGATGCTGAGCGCGCCGCCTTCGGTGTTGCGCCCGAACAAGGTGCCTTGCGGACCCTTGAGCACTTCGATTCGCTCGACGTCGAGCAACGCCGCGCCAAGACCCTGCTGGCGACCAAGGTAGACTCCATCGACATAGACCCCGACGCCCTGCTCACGCGCGGGCTGGTTGGCGTCGAGCGGGACGATGCCGCGGATGCCGATCGTCAAGGCCGACTGGCGCGCTTCGAAGGTTGCGACTCGCAGCCCGGGAACCGAGCCGTCGGCGAGATCGGCGAGGCTTTGAACATGGCGATCCTCGAGCGCCTGCGTATTGACCACCGAAATCGCGATCGGAGTCTTCTGGAGATTGGTTTCGCGCTTGGTCGCGGTGACCACGATCTCGCCGAGCTGATCGCCCGGCGCGTTCGCGGTGGGCGCCGGTTGCGCGCTGGTCACGGTGGCTGGAGACACCGACGTTTCGGTGGTCGAGGGAATGGTCGTCTGCTCGGGCGTGGCGGCGGCCGGGGGCCCCGCTTGCGCCACGGCCGGCGCGGCAGCCGAGCACAAAAGAAGGGCAAGGAGCGCAGCCCGGCCGGTAGCAACGGTGGCGCCCGAGCAAAGCGTGTCGTTAAGCATCGTCGCAGCGGAAAGGTCCGCGCGGTTGTCGATATGCATGTGCCGATGATCCCCTAATCCAGCGAACTGGCGCCGATGGAGAGGCAATTAGGGTCGGCTTGCGTCAATCATGTTTCAGTGTCGCAACGGCGCCATGACAGCGACCATCTGGTGCCGAGGCGCCACGCGGCCACGCGGCCACGCAAAAATGGCCCGCGCTCGCGCGCGGGCCATGATTGAACTCGACGGCTCGAGGGTCAGGCGGCGGGAGCGATGTCCGCGTCACTATCCTCATCACGTGGCTTGCGCACGCGGCGACGCGGACGCGGTGCCTCGGTGGCGTCGCTGGGCTCGTTGGTCTCGCTGCTTGTCACGCCGATCGCCGGCGGGAGCACGCCGAGCGCGATCCGCTCCTCTCCCTCGGGTGCCGGCGGAGCATCGCGGCGCGGCCGCGCCGGGCGCTCCGAGCGATCGTTGCCGTCCATGCGATCAGCGCGATCGGCGCGTTGCGGGCGGTCCGAACCCTCCGGACGATCGGTGCGCTCCCCGCTTTGGCTACGGTCGCCGCGCGACTGCTTATTTTCGAAGCGCTGCCCGTCCTGCCGCTGCCCGTCCTGGCGCTGGCTATCCTGGCGCTGCCCGTCCTGGCGCTGGCTATCCTGGCGCTGGCTATCCTGGCGCTGGCCTTCTTGGCGCGGGCCGTCCTGCCGCTGCGCGTCCTGGCGCTGGCCGTCCTGGCGGTTGCGGTCGCGGCGGGGCGCGGGTCGCTGTTCGTCACCATCGTCATCGCCAAGATCGCCCTCGGCGCTGACCTGGTCGTCGTCGCCATCGTCTTCGACGTCGCGGCGGCGGCGCTGGTCCTGTTCCTCGAAGCGTGACCGACCGTCTTCGAGAATGCGAAAATAATGGTCGGCGAACTGGAGGTAATATTCGGTCTGCACCCGGTCCCCGGCAAGCTGCATATCGCGCGCCAGCGCCTTGTACTTTTCAAGCAATTGCGCGGCATTGCCGCGTTGGCGATTGTCCTGGCGATTGCCATCCGGCCGGCCGGAAATACCCTGGGGACGCTGTCCGCCGCGACCGCGACGGCGGCCGCCTTGACGATTGTTGATCAAGAGTCTTGTTCCCTGTCGCACCGGGCCCCGCAGTCCGTGCGGGCGCCCAAGAAATCTTCCTCACCAGGAAGCGATGGTCCCGCCGCGGCGACCGGCCCGCGCTACGGAAAGCGCAAGTCGACCCTCCCTTGCCGTTCCTCGCCCGAAGGGGCGTGAGCGCGGCGATTTCGTCGGGGGTCGGTGGCGGGGAGCGCGTCAAGTATGTGAGATGCAGCCCCGTCCCTGCCCCGATGTATAACGCAAGCGCCGATATTCAAAGCGATTTCGACGAAAAGCGGTCGATTATCTCGCAATCAGCAGTGCGCGTGGGCGATCGGCCAAGTCCCGCGCCAATCTCGGCGCGTGCCCAGCGGCGGCGAACAAGGCGGCTGCGCTGTCGGCCTGATCATGGCCGATCTCGACCGCCGCCAACCCGCCCGCGGCGAGCAGGCGCCCGACGACGGGGGCGAGACGGCGATAATCGTCGAGGCCGTCGGCGCCGGCGAAGAGCGCTTCGGCGGGCTCGAACTCGGCGACCCCCGGGCCGGTTTCTGCGTCGGTCGCGACATAAGGCGGGTTGCACAAAATTAGGTCGAAATGTCCGCGAAGCCCCTCCGTCCAATCGCCAAGCTGAAGCGCGGCGCGACCCGACAGGCCAAGTCGCTCGGCATTGCGCTGGGCGAACGCCAGCGCTTGCGGCGAGGCATCCACGCCGATCCCGGTCGCCGCGGGCCATTCGTCGAGCGCCGCCAGCAGCAAGGTCCCCGGCCCGGTGCCGAGGTCGAGGATCCGCGCCGGCCCGGGAGTGCCCGCGAAATGTTCGACCGCGGCCACCAGCAAAGTCTCGCTGTCGGGACGCGGGATCAGCGCGCCCGGCCCGACCTCGAGGTCGATCGTCCAGAAGGCACGGTGGCCAGTGATGTAGGCGATCGGTTCGCCCGAATGACGACGATCGATCATTTCAAAGAAGGGTGCGGGCACGACAAGATTGGGGGGGTCGAGGAGGAGCTTGTCGCGGCCGATGTCGAGCGCGGCGGCCATTAGCAGCTCGGCATCGAGCCGAGGTGTGTCACTCGACTGGGACAGTGTCGCGGTGGCGCGGGCGAGCGCGCGGGCGATGCGGGTCATGCCTCATCGAGGCCCGACAGCCGCTGCGCCTCATCCTCGGCGATCAGCGCGTCGGTCAGCTCGGCCAGCCCCGGCCCTTCCAAAATCGCGTCCAATTTGTGCAAGGTGAGGTTGATGCGGTGGTCGGTGACTCGTCCTTGCGGGAAATTGTAGGTGCGGATGCGCTCCGAACGGTCGCCCGAGCCGACCATCGAGCGGCGCGTGCCGGCGCGCTCATCGGCGAGGCGGCTGCGCTCGAGCTCGTAGAGCCGGGTGCGCAGGACCTTGAGCGCCTTGGCCTTGTTCTTGTGCTGGGACTTTTCGTCCTGCTGGATGACGACCAGCCCGGTCGGAAGGTGGGTGATGCGGACCGCGCTGTCGGTCGTATTGACCGACTGGCCGCCGGGGCCCGACGAGCGATAGACGTCGATGCGCAAGTCGGCATCGTTGATCTGGACATCGACTTCCTCGGCTTCGGGCAGGACCGCGACGGTCGCGGCGGAGGTGTGGATGCGCCCGCCGCTCTCGGTCGCGGGGACGCGCTGGACGCGGTGGACCCCGCTTTCGAACTTCAATCGCGCGAACACGCCATTGCCGTTGATCGAGGCGACGGCCTCCTTGTAGCCGCCGACGTCGGCCGAGGAGGCCGAGATGAGCTCGAACTTCCAGCCGCATTCCTCGGCGAAGCGCTGATACATGCGCAGCAAATCGCCGGCGAACAAGGCAGCTTCGTCGCCCCCGGTCCCGGCGCGGACTTCGAGCATGGCGGCGCGTTCGTCGGCGCTGTCGCGGGGCAGCAAGTGAAGCGCGAGCGCGCGCTCGGCGAGGGGCAATGCAACCTCGATCTCGGCCAGTTCATCGACCGCGATGGCGCGCAATTCCTCGTCGGCGTCCTTGGTCATGACGCTAAGCGATTCGCGCTCGGCCCGCAGCCGGCGGACTTCGCGCGCCGCGGCGGCAACGGGCTCGATCTGGGCATATTCCTTCGACAGGCGAATGAAGTCCTCGGTGGCGAGGTTGCCCTGCGCCATCGCCTCGGCAAGATCATGCCGCTTCGCCTCGATCGAGACGATCCGGTCGAGTGAGATTGCGGTCACAGGGTGATACCTATATATTCTCTTCCGACGAAGCCTTCTTTTCCGACGAAGTCGCTTGACCCCGAGTTATACGGTTCGGTGACGCGATACAGATGCTCATTGTCGAGCAGTCCGCCGAGCTTGAGATCGGCATTCTCAAATTCGAGTTCAATTTGTTCGCCGGTCCTGAGGTTCTTCACCTTAAGCATTCGCGTAGACAATTCATCCGAGCCAAACACGACCGCAAAGTAGGCACCTGAAGAGTCGGCTTTTTGCATCCGACGCTTCGCGTTGCCCTTGAAGCCAAATTCAGCCGCAACTCGAGTCTGTCGAAGAAAGGCCGCAACTTTGGGCGCAAAGTTTTCGGCCTCGGGGCCAAGCGGGATCAGAGCCACTAGTCCGTCGACTATCGGAAACTGATTCACCCCAAAATCTTTCCCAAGCAACATCGCCAATCGTTCGATTCCCGCTGCCCAGCCGACCGCGGGGGTGTGGGGGCCGCCGAGTTGTTCGATGAGGCCGTCGTAGCGGCCACCGGCGAGGACGGTGCCTTGTGCGCCGAGTTGGTCGGTGACGAATTCGAACGCGGTGTGGCGGTAGTAATCAAGCCCGCGGACTAGGTGCGGGGCGAGTTCGTACGCCACGCGCGCAGCGTCGAGCCCGGCCTTCACCTGGCCGAAAAAGTCTTCCGCTTCGCTGCTCAGCACCATCGGCGGGGCGGTGTCGGCGAAGGGACGGTCGCGCGCGTCCTTGCTGTCGAGGATGCGCAAGGGGTTCTTGTCGAGGCGGGCCTGGCTGTCTTCGGACAAGTCGGCGCGGTGCGAAGCGAAATGCTCGACGAGCTGGGCGCGCCAAGCGTCGCGGCTGGCGACGTCGCCCAGCGTGTTGAGCTTGAGCGTGACGCCCGTGATGCCAAGTTCCGCCAGCAGCTGCGCCCCGAACGCGAGCAGTTCGACGTCGGCCTGCGGCTCGCCCGCGCCGATGATCTCGGCATCGAGCTGATGGAACTGGCGGAAGCGGCCTTTCTGGGGGCGCTCGTAGCGGAAGGCGGGGCCATGCGTGGCGACTTTCAGGGGCGCGAACTGCTGCCACCCTTCGGACAGATAAGCGCGGCAAATCCCGGCGGTGAATTCGGGGCGCAAGGTTACCTGATCGCCCGACCGGTCCTCGAACGAATACATTTCCTTCGACACGACATCGGTCGTCTCGCCCATCGTCCGCGCGAACACCGCAGTCGGTTCGAGCACGGGGATTTCGACGCGCTTGAAGCCGTACAAGCGGCGCACGCGATCGAACCCGGCGACGACGGCGTGGAAGCGATCGGCGTCCTCGCCGAGCAGGCTCTGCATTCCGCGAATAGGCTGAGGGGTGTTATTTTTCGACATATGGTTGGGCTTGCCACTAGCGACCGCGCAGCGAGCGCGCTAGCCTTGCCCCCATGTCCAGCAAAACCCGTGCTTATGCACTCGCCCTCACCCTTCCCTTCCTCCTTGCCACGGCCGGCGCGGGTTTCGCGCAAAATACGATGGCCCCGGTGCCGGTCCATAGCGACAGCTTTCCGATCGCGCGCGACCTGCCCTATCCGGGGACGATCCAGCTGGAGGTCGATGCGACCGACATCGGGCGATCGATCTTCAAGGTGCGCGAAGTCGTGCCGGTGGTCCAGCCGGGACGGATGACCTTGCAGGTGCCGCGCTGGCTGCCCGGGCATCACGGCCCCGATGGCGAGGCCGACAAGGTCGCGGGGGTAAGCTTTACCGGCAATGGCCAGACGCTGCCGTGGAAGCGCGATCCGTATGACGTCAACGCGTACAATGTCGAGGTCCCCGCCGGAGTGACCGCGGTCGAGGCGCGCTTCTCGTTCCTGTCGGCGCTCAACGGACGCCAGGGCCGCGTCGTCATGACCCCCGAAATGGTCAGCATCCAGTGGGAAAATG
This sequence comes from uncultured Sphingomicrobium sp., assembly GCA_964235815.1. GTDB lineage: Bacteria > Pseudomonadota > Alphaproteobacteria > Sphingomonadales > Sphingomonadaceae > Sphingomicrobium. Next base: position 9,038 of record CAXSCF010000040.1, on the reverse strand, counting down.
TGTCGCTGTATCCGGCCGGTTTCTACACCCGCCGCATCCCGATCGTCGCGACGGTCATCCTCCCCGCCGGATGGCAGGCGGCGAGCGCGCTGCGCCCGACCGCGGGGGGCGCTGCGGCGGCGGCGCCCGTGACGGGCGCGAACCGCATTACGTACGGCGTGATCGATTATGAGAATCTGGTCGATTCGCCGATCCTGGCGGGCAAATATTTCCGCAAGGACGATCTGGGCCACAACGTCACGCTCAACAGCATCGCCGACGACCCCAAGGAACTGAAAATCCCGGCAAGCGTGCTGGCCAAGCATCGCGGGATGGTCGATCAGGCGATCAAGACATTCGGCGCACGCCATTTCGACCATTATGATTTTTTGAACGCGATCACCGACAAGCTTGGTGGGATCGGGCTCGAGCATCATCGCAGCACCGAAATCTCGACCGGGCTCGGCGCGTTCATCGATTATGACAATAAAGCGGGGAACCGCAACGTCTTCCCGCACGAATTCACGCATAGCTGGGACGGCAAGTTCCGCCGCGCCGCGGGGCAGAACGTCCCCGACTTCCGCACCCCGCTCAACAACGACTTGCTGTGGGTCTATGAAGGCCAGACCCAATTCTGGGGCTGGGTGCTCGAAAGCCGCGGCGGGATGAGCCCCAAGCAGCATATGCTCGACGTGCTCGCGCTCTATGCCGCCGGCCAGGACGAGGGGCGCGGCCGCGACTGGCGGCCGTTGCTCGACACCACCAACGACCCGATCATCCAGAACCGCCGCCCCGAACCGTGGGGCAGTTACCAGCGCAGCGAGAATTATTATGTCGAGGGGCTGCTGATCTGGCTCGATGCCGATGCGATCATTCGCCGCGGCACGGGCAACAAGCGCGGGATGGACGATTTCGCGCGCGCCTTTTTCGGGGTGCGCGACGGCGACTGGGGCAATCTGCCTTACGATCGCGCGGAGGTGATCGCGACGCTGAACGCGGTCTATCCGCATGACTGGGCGAGCTTCCTGCGCGATCGGGTCGATGTCGTGACCCCGCGCGCGCCGCTCGGCGGGATCACCCAGTCGGGTTATGAATTGCGCTATACCGAAACCCCCAATGCCGCCGCCAAGGCGCTGTCGCGCGGCGGGCCGGCAAGCGCCGACTTCGTTTATTCGCTCGGCTTTTCGGTCGACAAGGACGCCAAGCTGGCCGCGGTCCAGTGGGGGTCGCCGGCGTTCAACGCAGCGCTTCGCCAGGGGGACGAAATCGTCGCGGTCGGCGAACGGGCGTGGAGCGAGGATGCGCTGAAAGATGCTGTCGCCGCCGCGAAGAGCGGCGCGACCCCGATCCGCCTGACCATCAAGCGCGGGACGATGGTCAAGGATTACAGCATTGCCTACACCGGGGGCTTGCGCTTCCCGCACCTGGTCAAGGTCGCCAAGGGGCAAGGCCCGCTCGACTTGCTCCTCAAGCCGCGGTGACGGGGCGGCCGTCCTTCATTGTTCCGCTCGCCCTGATCCTGTCGAGGGGAGCGGTCGGCCCTTGCCCTTCGACAAGCATGGGGTGAGCGGAGCGGGGAGCACCGACAGATAAGCCCTTGCCCTTGGCGGCGAGGCGGGTAGAGCGCCCAACCCATGAACATTGATCTCATCCCATCGGGTTCGAACCCGCCGCACAGCGTCAACGTCCTGATCGAAGTTCCGATCGGCGGCGAGCCCGTCAAATATGAATTCGACAAGCTTTCGGGGGCGATCTTCGTCGATCGCATCCTCCATACCTCGATGCGCTATCCGACCAATTACGGCTTCATCCCGCAAACCCTGTGCGACGACGGCGACCCGCTCGACTGCCTGGTGATGACCCGCTGGCCGCTGATCCCGGGATCGGTCATCCGCGCGCGGCCGATCGCGGTGCTCTACCTCGAGGATGAAGCCGGCGGCGACGAAAAGTTGCTCGCCGTGCCCGAGGCCAAGACCAGCCCTTATTATGCCGACGTGTTCGAAGGCACCGACCTGCCCGCGATCGTGCTCCAGCAGATCGAGCATTTCTTCACCCACTACAAGGACCTCGAGCCCGAGAAATGGGTGCGGGTCGGCAAGTGGGACAATGCCGAGGCGGCGCAGCGCGTGGTGCTGGAATCGATCGAGCGCGCCAACGCGGCGAAGCGGTAAAGCGCGGCCGCCACGCGGCGCACGCAATCGTTCAGTCCGGACGCCGACCGCCGCCCGGCCCTCCCCCGCCCGGCCCTCCCCCGCCCGGACCGCCACCGCCGCCGACCTGGAACAAGCGGCGCGGAAGGAACAATTTGCGGAAACTGATCGCGACCGTGCGGCCGATCGGTTCGAGCCGGTCGGGCTGATACGCGAACGGGATAGCGCCGTCGCCGCCGCGCACGTCGGGGCGGCTGTTGAAGAGGTTCCGGATGTCCAGCCGCACCGAACTGCCGAGAAGGAACGGGTGCTTCGAGACGAGGTCGAAGCGCTCGCCGAGGTTGGCGAACAGCCGCAAGTCGAAAGTCGAATAAGGCGAGAAGCGGATGTCCTGGCTGGTGCTGCCGCCGGTGACGCGGGTCGCGCTGCGCCAGTCGGCACTGAGCCGGGCGCCGATGCCATTGTTGTAATAGCCGCCCTCGACCTCGACCTGATGACGCGGGCGCCCGCCCGACGCGCTGAGCGCCTCGCCGCCGAGATAATCGAGCGGCGGCAGGCCGGGCGCGATCGTCAGCTGATCCTTGAAGGTCAGCGTGTGGGTCGCCGATAGCGTCAGCCGACCACCGTTGCGACCGCCAAAGCGCCCGCCGCCGCCGCCGCCGCCGCGCCGTCCGCCGCCGATCGCGGGGGCGTTATTGGCGCCAGGGGGGGCGCTGCCAGGGGCTCCGTTGGTGGCGGGTACCGCGGAAGCATCGCCATTGGCGGGAGTCGGGGCCGCCGGACGCTGCCCGAAGCGGGCGCGAAGCGCGGCGATCTGCTCGCGGCTCGGCGGGCTCGACTTGAGCGGCCTGGTGAAATCGAACCCCCAGCGCAGCGTGTCGCGGCGCGAACTGTCGGCATTGACCGGGCGCAGATCGACGCGGGTCAGGCGGCCGGTGGCATCGCGCTGAAAGCGGTCGGGAAAGGCGGCCTCGAGCGCGGGGGTGGCGGCGGGAAAGCCGATCTGCGGATTGGAAATCGACTGGTGGACGAAGTCGGCACGCAGACGCAAATCGAGCTTTTCCGAGGGCTGCCAGTTGCCGCCAAGCTTCCACACCGTGCGCCGGTCGGCGGCGAGCGCGGGGTTGCCGCCGCTGACGGTGGTCAGCGCCACGCTCTGCCCGGTCACGGCGTCGAAGAAATTGACGTTGGCGGTCTCGACCAGCGGATCGCCCAATTGCTGGAGGCTCGGCGGGCCTTCCTCGCGGGTGAAGCTGGTGAGCAGGTTGAGCCGCGTCGCGGGCGACCAGTTGAGACCCGCGCCGATCGAGGTCAGCGTGCCGAAGTCGCTCAATTGCTGGAGCCGGCCGTTGGCGTTGGCGCTCAGCCGGCCGACCGCCGAGCTGCGCTTGGCGATCGGCAGGTCGAGACTGGCCGACGCCTCGCCCGCGGTGCGACCAAGGTCGGAGCGCGTGACGAGCCCGACGCGGCGCGCCCGGCTGTCGAGATCGGTGCGGTCGAGACCAAGCTTGAAGGTCGCGGTCGCGGCGCCCGCGGGGAGCGCGAACAGCGGGCCGTTGGCGGTGCCATCGAGGCTCAATTCGCGCCGCGTCGACCGGTTGTTGTCATCGTTCAGCGCGTTCGGCAAGCTGCGATCGGACCGGCCCACGCTATGGTCGAGCTGGGCATTGGCGACACTCGACAGGCGCCACTTGCCGGTCTGCGTGTTGAGCGCGACGCCGAGCCCGGCATTGTCGGTGGTCGAATTGCGGGTCAGCGGATCGTTGGTCACGAACGGGTCGATCCCGAAGCGCCCACGGCTGCGGCTGCGGCCCACTTCGGCGGTGATCGTCGCGCCGACGTCGCCGAGAATGGTCCGGTTGGCCGTCCCCGTCAGCCGGGCGCTCTGCTGCGCCCCGACGAGTGTGCGGAAATCGCGGGGATCGGCGCCCGTCGCCGCAGGGTTGAGCCCGATGTTGCGTTCGCTTTCGTACAAAGGGTCATTGCCGTCGAGGTGGAGGTTGAGCGAGGTCCGCCGGCCATTGGCGATGATGAGCTTGGTCGCGTCGGCCTTGCCCGCGGCGTAACCACCGTCGGTGGCGACGGTCGCGCCAAGCTCGGCCGAAGTCGAATCGAAGCGTCGGCGAAGAACGATGTTGACCACCCGCTGATCGGCCGAATAGCCATATTTGAGCGCCACTTCCTCGGGCAGGATTTCCATCCGCTCGATCGCCTCGGGCGGCAAATCGCGAAGTTCGCGAAAACCCGAAATGCGCTGCCCGTTGAGCAGCAGGATCGGGCGCCCGCCGTCGCGGCCGCGCGCGCTCCCGGTCTGCGCCGCAACCGCGTCGAGCAAATCGGAGATGCTGGTCGCGCCAGTGGCGCGAATGTCGCGCGAATTGAGCACGTTTTCGGGTGGGATGTCGCCGACGACCGAGCCGCGCGCGCGCTGACCGGTGACGACGATGGTGTCCTCGCCGCTATCGTCCTCGACCGACACCCCCGATGGATCGGGCTGCGCCGGGGGCGCGGCATCGGGCACGGCATCCGCCGCCGAGGCGGGAGCCGGAGCAGGAGCCGGAGCCGGAGCCGGAAGAGGAGGCGCACCCTGCTGGGCAAAGGCGCCGGCCGGAAGCAGCAGAGCGGCGCTGGCGAGCAGCGTGAAGCGACACATCATCATTATCCAAACGCGAAAAAAAATCGAACCAGCATCCCGGCTGGTGGCTCATGCGTGAACCTGTCATGACTTGGGATGAGGGTTTCTGCAAAGGGGAGGTTCGGTCATGACGAACGGTCGTTGGATGGCGTTGGTAGCCGTGGGGATCGCGGGCAGCGCGCCAGCGCAATCGGGCGCTGAGCGCGCAACCCTGAGCGCCATCGCCCGCGTGCGTGCGATCGATGGACAGCTCCATTCGATCATCGCCATCGATCCGACCGCGCTTCGCGAAGCGCGCGCGATCGACCAGGGACCGACGCGCGGGCCGCTGAGCGGCGTGCCGGTTCTGATCAAGGACAATATCGAAGCGCGGGGGCCCCTGCCGACGACCGCCGGGAGCCTTGCGCTGATCGACAATGTGACCGGCCGCGATGCGCCGCTGGTGGCGCGAATGCGCGGTGCCGGGATGATCATCCTGGGCAAGACCAACCTCAGCGAATGGGCCAATATCCGATCCAGTTCCTCGATCAGCGGGTGGAGCGCGGTCGGGGGACAAACCCGCAACCCTTATGCGCTCGACCGCAACACCTGCGGTTCGTCATCGGGGTCGGGCGCGGCGGTGGCGGCGGGCATCGTCGATTATGCGATTGGAACCGAGACCGACGGATCAATCACCTGCCCGGCGTCGATCAACGGCATCGTCGGGTTCAAGCCGACCGTCGGCCTCGTCAGCCGCACCCATATCGTCCCGATCAGCGCCAGCCAGGACACGGCCGGGCCGATGACCCACACAGTACGCCAGGCGGCCGAATTGCTGAGTGTGATCGCGGGCAGCGATTCGGCCGACCCCACAACGCGCGAGGCCAACCGCCGCAGGGTCGATTATGCCGCCGCGCTCGATGCCGATGCGCTGCGCGGAAAACGGATTGGCGTGATGCGTTTCGCGTCGGGGTTCGGGACCGACGCGCTGTTCACCGCCGCGCTCGACCTGCTCAAGGCGCAGGGCGCGACGCTGGTCGAGATCAAGAAGTTCGACGACAAGGCGATCGGTGCGAATGAATTGCCCGTGCTGCTGACCGAATTGAAGGCGGGCATGAACGCCTATCTGGCGACCACTCCGCGCAGCGTCCGAAGCCGCACACTTGCCGACGTAATCGCCTTCAACACGGCCACTGCGGGGCGTGAACTGGCGCTGTTCGGGCAGGAGACCTTCGTCAAGGCGCAGGCGACCAAGGGACTGACCGATCCGGCCTATCGCAAGGCGCGGCGGATCAGCTTCACCGCCGCGGGCCCCAACGGCATCGACATGCTGATGCGGGTCAACAAGGTCGATGCACTGGTCGGGCCGACGATGCCGGCGGCGTGGCTGATCGATGCGGTCCACGGCGACCAGATCAGCGGCGGCGGGGCGGGCAGCCTGGCCGCGGTCGCGGGCTATCCGCATCTGACGGTGCCAATGGGGCAGGTGAAAGGACTTCCGGTGGGCTTGAGCTTTATCGGCGGCAAATGGGACGATGCCCGCATTCTGGCGCTCGGCTATGCTTATGAACACGCGCGGGGGGCATTGCCCGGCCCGCGCTTCCTGCGCTCGATCGAAGAAAGCCCCGAGATCGCGCCGCTGCTGGCGCCGGCGCGGTGACCAAAGCATGGGGCTGACGCCCGCCTTGGCACCTCGATCGGCTGCTGCGGCACCTCACGGCTCGGGAATGAAGCGCCTTGGCCTCGCGATCAGGACGATCTACGCGGCGTGCCTGATTGGCGCTTCGATCAACCATGTCCGAGCCATCATCGCCGCCGGATGGCTGCCAGACAATCTACCCTTGGCGAGCGCAGTCTATTGGAGCAGCCTCACCGTCCTCGATCCCCTTGCGGCGGTGCTGCTGTTCGTTCGCCCACGATGGGGCATTGCCGCGACGATCGCGATCATCCTTTCCGACGTCGTCCACAATCTGTGGTTCGTCGCGGTCCATCCTTCGAGCGCGTCATTCTTTCAAGATGTCACGACCAGCATGGTCATGATGAGCCAATTGGCGTTCCTGCTGTTCGTGGCGGTGACCGCGCCGCTTGCGTGGCGCGATTGCCGGGAGCGGTCGTGAGCGGGGCAGGCTTTGTCCGCGTGCGCCAGGGCCGCGCCGGATGGCTTCGGCACGCCTTCAATGCCGGTCAGGCGCTGAGCTTGAGCGCGGCAATGGCGGCGACGATGGCGAGGATGAGGAGGAGGCGAAGCGTGGTCACCGGCTCGGCATAGAAGCCCATGCCGACGATCACCGTGCCGACCGCGCCGATCCCGCCCCACACCGCATAGGCCGTCCCCATCGGGATCGAGCGCGAAGCCAGCTCGAGCAAGGCCATGCTGACCGCGACCGAGCCCAGGAAAGCCAATGTCCACGGCCCGTTCCTGAAGCCGTCGACGTGGCGCAGGGAGGTGGTGAAGCCGACTTCGAACAATCCCCCGACGATCAACCAGAACCAAGCCATGTTTCGCCCCCGCAACCAACGCGCCGCTTGCTGGTTGAGCGGGCATGGCGAACCTCGACAAAATCGGCAAGTCGATTGCTCCGTGGCGCTTCCTGATGTTCTTCGCTTTGCTCGCGCTCGGCTGGGGAATCGGGCTGTCGCGGCTCGGCTGGTCGCAAGGATTGCTGGTCGGGTTCGACGTGGCGGCGGTGGTGTTTCTGATGAGCTGCGTCCCGATCTTCGCCGATGACGTTGCCAAGATGCGCGCCGTGGCGGCACAGAACGATGCCAACCGCGCGGTGCTGCTGGGCTTAAGCTTCCTGCTGACGGTGGTGATCCTGGCGGCGATCGTCGCCGAGCTTGGCCAGGACACGCTGGGGCCGTGGGACAAGGCGCTGGTGGCGATCAGCCTGGTGCTGGTGTGGACCTTCGGCAACGCCGTCTACACGCTGCATTATTGCCACTTATTCTATACCGGCGACGATGGCGGCAAGGATTGCGCGGGCCTCGATTTCCCCAGGACCAAGGAGCCGCTGATGAGCGACTTCGTCTATTTCGCCTTCACCATCGGGGCGGCGCTGCAGACCTCCGACGTGGACATCAGTTCGCCGCACATCCGCACGGTGGCGACGGCGCATACGGTGATCAGCTTCTTCTTCAACCTTGGCGTGCTGGCGCTGACGATCAACGTGCTGGGCGCGAGCTAGCGCGGGTCAGGCGGCGCGCAGGTCGGTGAGCGCGAAATCATTGCCCTTGTAGAGCAAGGGCGCGTCGAGCGACTTGGCAAGGGCATAGGCCATGCAATCGCCGAAATTGAGCGCGGCCTTGTGGCGGCCCTTGCCGAATTTGCGGAACGCCTCGATCGCCAAATCAGCGTGGGCGTGCGTCCAGCCGATGATTTCGATTTGATACTCGACCAGCAGGGCGTCGGCAGCGGCTTGCCCCTCTTCGCTCCTCCGGCCCAACGCGACCATGAGCATTTCGAACTGGGTCGGCGCCGCCATGACGCAACGCGGCGAGGCCTGCAGCGCGTCGATGAATACCTCAGCGTCAGGCTCTGCGCGAAGGATCGCGATCAGCGCAGACGTATCGACCACGATCAATGCGGCAAGCCATTCTCGTCATACATGAAGGCGTCGACTTCCTTGTCGGTCATCAACTCAGGCGCCGCCGCCCAGCGCGCCTGGATTTCGGCCACCGCCGCGCGGATCTTTTCGGGATCTTTCGCTGGTCGCTCGTCCTTCGCCAGTTCGTTGTTGACCGCGAGGCGGATCGCGCCGGTGAAACTTGTGCGGCGCAGCTTGGCGAGCTTGCGGACGAGCGCGTCGGTTTCGGGATCCTTGATGCTGAGCGCCATGACCGCCTCCGAATTCTATACTCGAGTATAGAATTTCAGGCGCGCAAATTCAAGCCGCGTCGCGGGTCTGGCTGATGCCGGCTTCGATCTCGGCCGCCTTGGCTTCGACCAGGCGGACGATGTGGTCGATCATTCCGGCGTCCTGGACATGGTGGTCGGTAACGCCGGAGAGGAACACCATGTGCTTGCCATTGCCCCCGCCGGTGATGCCGATGTCGGTCTCGCGCGCTTCGCCGGGGCCGTTGACGACGCAGCCGAGGACCGAAAGCGACATCGGGGTGCGGATGTGCTGGAGGCGTTCCTCGAGCGCCTGGACGGTGCGGATGACGTCGAACCCCTGGCGCGCGCACGACGGGCACGAGACGACGCGCACCCCGCGGTTGCGGATGCCGAGGGCTTTCAGGATTTCGTAGCCTACGCGGACTTCCTCCTCGGGCTCGGCCGAGAGCGAGACGCGGAT
>CAXSCF010000039.1:2742-20278 GCA_964235815.1 uncultured Sphingomicrobium sp. | reverse complement strand
CGGGCGTGCCCTCCGCGACGATCTCCCCGCCATTGACCCCGCCGCCCGGCCCCAGGTCGAGGATATGGTCGGCGGTCTTGATGACGTCGAGGTTGTGCTCGATGACGACCACCGTATTGCCCTGCTCGACCAGCGCGTGGAGCACTTCGAGGAGTTTCCTGACGTCCTCGAAGTGTAAGCCCGTCGTCGGTTCATCGAGGATATAGAGCGTGCTGCCGGTGGCGCGGCGCGACAGTTCCTTGGACAATTTGACGCGTTGCGCCTCGCCGCCGCTCAAGGTCGTCGCCTGCTGGCCGACCTTGATATAACCCAGCCCGACCTCGGCGAGCATCGCCATCTTGTCGCGAATTCCGGGCACCGCCTTGAAGAATTCGACCGCATCCTCGACCGTCATGTCGAGCACGTCGGCGATGCTCTTGCCCTTGAACTTCACCTCGAGTGTCTCGCGATTGTAGCGGTGGCCGTGGCAGATGTCGCAAGTGACGTAGACGTCGGGGAGGAAGTGCATCTCGATCTTGAGCAGCCCGTCGCCCTTGCACGCCTCGCACCGCCCGCCCTTGACGTTGAAGCTGAAACGCCCCGGCTTGTAGCCGCGCTCCTGGCTTTCGGGGAGGCCGGCGAACCAGTCGCGGATGAAGGTGAAGGCGCCGGTGTAGGTCGCGGGGTTCGAACGCGGGGTGCGGCCGATCGGCGACTGGTCGATGTCGATCACCTTGTCGAGCTGCTCGAGCCCGCTGATCTTGTCGTACTTGCCGGCGAGGATGCGCGCGCCGTTGAGCGTGCGCGCCGCGGCGGCATAGAGGGTGTCGATGGTGAAGCTCGACTTGCCCGACCCCGACACCCCGGTGATGCAGGTAAAGGTGCCGAGCGGGATCGAGGCGGTGACGTTGCGCAAATTGTTGGCCTGGGCGTTGTGGACGGTGAGCTTCTTGCCCGTGCCCTTGCGGCGCTTGGCGGGAACCTCGATCCGGCGGCGGCCGGTGAGATAATCGGCGGTCAAGCTGTCCGGGCAGGCCAGCAATTCCTCGAGCGTGCCCGCGCACACCACTTCGCCACCGCGGATGCCGGCGCCGGGACCCATGTCGATAATGTGGTCGGCGGTGCGGATGCTGTCCTCGTCATGCTCGACGACGAGCACGGTGTTGCCGAGCGACTTCAAGCGCTGGAGCGTCTCGAGCAGGCGGTCATTGTCCTTCTGGTGGAGCCCGATCGAGGGCTCGTCGAGGACGTAGAGCACTCCTGAGAGCCCGCTGCCGATCTGGCTGGCGAGGCGGATGCGCTGGCTCTCGCCGCCGCTCAAGGTGCCGCTCGTCCGGTCGAGGTTGAGGTAATCGAGCCCGACGTTGTGGAGAAAGCCGAGCCGCGCATTGATCTCCTTGAGGATCGGGCGCGCGATTTCGGCCTGCTGGCCGCCGAGCTGATCGCCGAGCCCGGCAAACCAGCCGAGCGCGTCCTCGACCGAGCGGCGCGCCGAGAGCGAAATGTCCTCGCCGACGATCTTGACACTGAGCGCCTCGGGCTTGAGCCGCGCCCCGTGGCACACTTCGCACGCGTGGCTGGCCTGATAGCGGGTCAGTTCCTCGCGCATCCACGCGCTTTCGGTCGAGGCCATGCGGCGTTCGAGATTGCCGAGCACGCCCTCGAAGCTCTTCTTGACCTCGTACGACTTGCGCCCGTCGACGAAGCGCAAGGTGACGGGCTTGCCCTTGGTGCCGCGCAGGACGATTTGCCGGGCTTCCTCGGGCAATTCGCCCCACGGGGTGGCGAGGTCGAAGTCGTAGGCGCGGGCAAGGCTGCCGAGGACCTGCATGTAGTAAGGCGAGGGCGGGTTGGACTTGGCCCACGGCACGACCGCGCCCTTGGCGATCGACAGCGCGTGGTTGGGAACGACGAGGTCCTCGTCGAACAGCATCTTTTCGCCCAAGCCGTCGCAGGTGGGGCAGGCGCCCTGGGGGGCGTTGAAGCTGAACAGGCGGGGTTCGATTTCGGCGATGGTGAAGCCCGACACCGGGCAGGCGAATTTTTCGGAGAAGACGATCCTCCCGGCGGCTCCATAGTCGAGTTTCATGCCGGACTTCTCCCTCTCCCCTTCAGGGGAGAGGGCCGGGGAGAGGGGGAGGGTACTCGGTTTCCCCCTCTCCCGGCTCGCTTCGCGAGTCCCCCTCTCCCCTGAAGGGGAGAGGGAAGCGTCCGCAGGATCCAGGTACGCCAGCCCCTCGGCCAGCTTCAACGCGGTCTCGAAGCTGTCGGCGAGCCGCGATTCGACCCCTTCGCGGATCGCGATCCGGTCGACCACCACTTCGATGTCATGCTTATATTTCTTGTCGAGCGCGGGCGCGTCCTCGATCGCGTAGAACTCGCCGTCGATGCGCACCCGGGTGAAGCCGGCGCGCTGCCATTCGGCGAGTTCCTTGCGATATTCGCCCTTGCGCCCGCGCACCACGGGGGCAAGCAGATAGTGGCGCGAGCCTTTGGGCAGCATCATCGTCCGGTCGACCATTTGGCTGACCGTCTGGGCCGAAATCGGCAAGCCCGTCGCGGGCGAATAAGGCACCCCCACGCGCGCCCACAGCAGCCGCATGTAATCGTAAATCTCGGTTACCGTCGCGACGGTCGAGCGCGGGTTGCGGCTGGTCGTCTTCTGCTCGATCGAGATCGCCGGCGAGAGGCCGTCGATATGCTCGACATCGGGCTTCTGCATCATCTCGAGGAACTGGCGCGCATAGGCGCTCAGGCTCTCGACATAGCGCCGCTGGCCCTCGGCATAAATGGTGTCGAAGGCGAGGCTCGACTTGCCCGACCCCGACAGCCCGGTAATCACCGTCAGGCTCTCGCGCGGGATCTCGACATCGACGCCCTTGAGGTTGTGCTCGCGCGCGCCGCGCACGCTTATGTGAGTTTGCATACGGTACACCTATGCAACGAAATGTGGGTCTGCATAGCTCGATATGTTCCAGATTTGTTCTGATGGTGCAAGGGGTGGGCGAAGGCTGGAAATGGGCGGCGGAGGCGATGTTTTCAACCATCGCGGGTCCACTCGCGCGACACGCCGGGAGGCGCCATGTCGTGTTTCGCTTGAACCCGCGCCTGACATTACCGATATAGCGTCTAGCTCGGGGTGTGTCGTTGAGGCCCCCCGGAAGAGGAGTGGAAATGCAGAACCAGTATGACCCGCGCACGACGAGCCGGATCGACCCGGCGGTCACCGTCGGCGTCCCCAGTGCCACGCGCGATGCGGGCCTGCGCTCGTATATGCTCAAGGTGTACAATTACATGGCGTCGGGGGTGCTCCTGACGGGCATCGTCGCGTTGCTGTTCGCGAATTCGCCGTTCTTCTCGATGGCCTACCGGACGGTCGAGACGGCGCGCGGCCAGTCGGTGCAGCCGACGATACTCGGCTGGATCATCACCTTCGCGCCGCTGATCTTCATCTTCATGTTCCGCCGCGTCACGACCGGGTCGCTCGCGTCGGCTCAAGCCATCTTCTGGTCGTTTGCGACCGTGATGGGGCTGTCGATGTCGACTATCTTCGCAATCTATACCGGAGCGTCGATCGCGCAGACCTTCTTTGCGGTCAGCGCCGCCTTCCTCGGGCTGAGCCTTTATGGCTACACCACCAAGAAGGATCTGTCGGGGTTCGGCACTTTCCTGATCATGGGCGTGGTCGGGCTGATCGTCGCGATGGTGATCAACATGTTCCTGCAGTCGACCGCGATGGGCTTCGCGATCAGCGCCATCGGCGTGCTGCTGTTCGCCGGGCTGACCGCTTATGACACGCAGAAGATCAAGTCGATGTACGCTCACATCGCGGGCAGCGACATGGTCGGCAAGGCGGCGATCATGTCGGCGCTGACGCTCTATCTCGACTTCATCAACATGTTCCAATTCATGCTCAGCTTCATGGGCGACCGCCGCTAGGCCGGCTCGCTGGATCGCATCAACGAAGGGCCCGGCGAGTGATCGCCGGGCCCTTTTGTCATGGGGAAGTCGGATGCGGTCCCGCTCAGAACCCCTCTATCAGGATCTTTCCCGAACTGCCATCACGCGGCGTCGCGCACCTAACGCAAATGACGGGAGAAAAAGGCCAGCGTTCGCTGCCAGGCCAGGGTTGCCGCCGGCTTGTCATAGCGTTCGGCCGACGTGTCGTTGTTGAACGCGTGATTGACCCCGGGATAAGTATGCGTTTCGACCGACTTGCCCGCCGCCTTGAGCGCCGCGACCCACGGCCGGCCGGTCGCGTTGACCCGATCGTCGAGCCCGGCATAATGAAGCAGCAGCGGGGTGGCGACACGCTTCGCCTCGGCCGGGTCGGGGGCCGGACCGTAATAAGCCACCCCGGCGCCAAGCTTGCTCCCCGCCGCCACGGCGAGACGGTTGACATAGGCCCCGCCCCAGCAAAAACCGACTATTCCGACACGCCCGTTGCCGCCTTTGCGCCCGCGCAGAAGTTCGACCATCGCCACCCCGGCCGAGGTCGCGGCACCAAGGTCGAGCTTGCCGATTGCATCACGCGCGGCATCCTCATTGGCCGGCGTGCCTCCTGAGGGGGAGAGCAGATCGGGCGCGAGCGCATAATAGCCCGCCAGCGCCAGCCGCCGGGCGACATCGCGGATATGATCGTTGAGCCCGCGATTTTCGTGGATGACGATGACCGTCCCGCGCGTTGCCGCGCGCGCCTTGGGCTCGGCGAAATAAGCGCGATACAAAGGCTGGCCATGATTGCCGAGCAGCGCCGTCGTTCCGCTGCGCAACCTTTGGTCGTTCGCCGGGACGATCGTCGCCGCGGCGGGCGAGGCGGCGATGCTGCCGATCAGCACATTGGCCGCGGCGGCCCCGCCCGCGAGCCGGGTCATCGCCGTGAAGAAGTCGCGCCGTTCCATGCCTTCATGCGTGAAGCGGTCGTACAGCGCGATGGCCTGGCGGCGGAGATCGTCGTCCATGTCGGGTTCCTTATGCTTTATGGGGCGGGGTCGCGGCGGCAATCAAATCGGCGTCGATCTGCTTGGCGCGAACATAGGCCGGTCGGTCGGTGACGCGCGCGACATAGTCGCTGAACGCCGCCCGCGGCTCGAGCAGCCCGAACATCAGCATGAAGCCGATCTGCGAACCGACGTAGAGGTCCGCCGCGCTGAACCGGTCGCCGGCAATATAGGTCTTGCCGCCAAGCGCCTGCTCCAGCGTATCGATCGCGGTCTCGAAGGTGCCATAGCCAAGCATCGCTCTCTTTTCGGGCGGCGCCTCGAATCCCATCGACCGGTTGGTGAACGCCGCCTCGATCGGCCCGCTGGCGAAGAACAGCCAGCGGTAATAATCGCCGCGCCGGTCGATCGGCGGGGCTAGGCCGGCGTCGGGAAAGGCATCGGCCAAATAGGCGCAGATTGCCGCCACTTCGGTCACCACCACGCCGTCGTGGCGGATCGCGGGAACCTTGCCCATCGGGTTGATCGCCAGATAGGCGGGCTCCTTCATCGTCGATGCATAGTCGAGGACATGCGTGTCATAAGGCGCGCCGACTTCCTCCAGCATCCAGCGCACGATCTGCCCGCGCGATTGCGGGTTGGTGTAGAAGTCCAGGGTCATTGCTTCTCTCCCGTTGCGCGATCAGCCGCGTTCGCCCTGCTTGATCGGGGCCGGCCTGCGCTCGCTTGCGCTGCGGTCGCGCGCGGCGCGGAATTCGCTGTCGGCGCTCCACGCTGGCCACCCGCGCGAATTGGCGAGGTCGCGCCCGACCGCGTGAAGCAGTTGCGCGTCATCGACCATCCCGCTCAAGTCCCAACTCGGCGAATATTCGTCGGCGGGCTGGTGATAGCGTTTGTCGACATAGTCCGCCGCCAGCGCTTCGCCGCGCGCGGTTCCGCCCGACATCAGGTTGGTGCCGCTTTCGAACGAGATTGCCGGCACCCCCGCCTTGGCGAAGGGAAAATGGTCCGAGCGGAAGAAATGCCCTGCCTCGGGGTGGCTGTCGGGGGTAAAGCTGCGTCCGCGCCGCGCGGCTTCGGCGGTGACGAGGTCGAGCAGACCGAATTTGGCGTTGCCCGACATGCTGAAATCGCGCGCCTTGCCCGCGACCCCCATCGAATCGGTGTTGAACACCGCGGCGGTGCGCGCCACCGGGTAGAGCGGGTTGGCGGCATAATATTGCGATCCGAGCAGGCCCTTTTCCTCGGCGGTGACGAGCAGGAACACTAACGAGCGGTCGGTGCGCGGCTCGCGCGCGAAGACGCGGGCTTGCTCGAGCACCTGCGCCACCCCCGAGGCATTGTCGATCGCGCCATTATAGATGCGATCGCCCGTGGCATCGGGCTGGCCGATCCCAAGATGGTCGTAATGCGCCGAATAGATGATCGTCTCGTCGGGAAAACGCTTGCCCGCAAGCAGCCCGGCGACATTGTAGGAGGTGATGGTCGAGACGGTCGCGGCATAGCGCGCGCTTAGCGTGGCGCTGAGCGGGATCGCGCGAAAGTCCTTGCGCCGCGCCGCCGCCTTGGCCGCCTCATACGCCGCCGCCCCGCCGAACAGGCGGTCGGCGAGCGGGCGCTGGATCCAGCTTTCGAAGCCGGGATGCGCCGCCGCAGGATCGCTGCGCACGATGTCGAACATCGTGTTGGTGTTGCTGTTCTTGACCGTGTTCCAGCCATAGGACGCCGGCGCCGTTTCATGGACGATCATCACGCCGGCCGCGCCGTGCCGAGCGGCTTCCTCATATTTGTAGGTCCAGCGGCCATAATAGGTCATCGCCTTGCCGCCGAAGTCGGCGTCAGCCGCGCCTTCGAAGTCGGGGTCGTTGATCAGCATGACGGCAATCTTGCCGCGCACATCGACATCTTTGTAATCGTCCCAGCCGCGTTCGGGCGCGGTCACTCCATAGCCGACGAATACCAGGGGCGCGGCGGCAAGGTCGATCGCCGTGGCCCCGTTCATCGGCGCGCGCACTGCAATCTCGCTGCCCTGGGTCAAGGGCAAGACGCTCCCCCCGACCGTTATCGAGAGAGCCGGCGTGCCGACGATGTCCGACTTGAGCAGGGGCACCGCCTGGGTCCACGCCCGCGTCCCGTCGCGCAGGTCGCCGCCCGGCTGGACTCCGGCCGCCTTCAATTGCCCGACCAGATAGGCGATCGTCCTGGCCTCGCCGCGCGTCGCCGGGGCACGCCCTTCATAGGCATCGGACGACAGCGTCTGGATATCGCTCGACATCCGCGCGCCACTGAAACTTCCGGGGCCTTGCGCGGTGGCCAGCGCGGGAAGGAAGACGGCGGCGGCGGCGGTAAACAGGCGTTGCTTCATCGAAACCTCATCGAAAAGGGGCCGGGACTGACTGCGCCAATCCCGACCCGGTTTCAATCGTCCGATCGATCCGCCGCAGCAAGCGGTGGAATTCCTAACCTCGTTCGCCGTTGCTGTCGGGAACCGGGACCGGCGGGGGAGCGGGAGCAGGCATCGGCATCGGCATCGGCATGGCCGAGTCGGCGGGAAGGGCAGGCGCCGACCCCGACAACGCGGCGCGAAGCCGCTGGCCGGCCCATTGCTGCGCCTGGGCAGCAGCCGGGATGAGGGCGTCGGCGCCGAAAAACTCGTGCGTCACGCCGGGATATTCCTGCCGCTCGACGGTCACCCCCGCGGCGCCGAGGCGCTGGGCAAGAAGCTCGCCTTCGGACCGCAAGGGATCGATCTGGGCGGCGACGATGCTGACCGGCGGCAACCCCGCGAGATTGGCGTTCACCAAATTGACCCGCGCGTCCATCAGGTCGGCCGGAGTGCGCGGCACATAGCGGAAGAACCACGCCATCAGTGCCCGATTGAGCGGCATCGCATTGCTGTTTTCCTGATAGGATGGCATGTTCAGGTCGTTGCCCGCGATGGGATAGACCGACAGGATATGGCGCGGCATCGCAAGACCCGCGTCGCGCGCCTGGATCGCGGTGGCGAGCGCCAGATTGCCGCCCGCGCTTTCGCCGGCAAGCGCGATCCGCGACGGGTCGCCGCCGATGCTCTTGGCGTTGGTCAGCAACCACCGATAGGCGGCCATCGCATCGTCATGCTGGGCCGGAAAGGGTGCCTCTGGCGCAAGGCGATAATCGACCGAGACGACGATCGCACCCGCCTGCCGGGCGAGGCCACGCGCGCCGCCGGCATAGACCTTGCGGTCGGCGAGAACCCACCCGCCGCCATGGAAATAGAGGATCACTGGAAGCGGTCCGCGCGCATTGGTCGGCGTGATCACCAGCGCTGGAATGTTGCCGGCGGCGCCGCGGACGCTGATGTCCCGCTCGGTCGTTCCCGGTGGCGGCGTGGTGGGGCGTCCCTGCTGCCGCAGCACGGCCATGACACCGTCGGTGAAGCTCGGCTGCTGACGCGCCGCCTGCGGGGTAAGCGTATAATAAGGACGCAGCCCCATCGCCGTCAGGGCATCGAGCACGGCCTGGTTTTCGGCGATCGGCGTGGCGCCGCTGAAGGGCACTCCCGCTTGCCCCATCGGTCCCGCGGGCATCGCCATGGCCTGGGCCGCGGCGGCGAAAGACAGTGAAGCACCGATCGTGCCAGCGACAAGTCCGACGGACAAGAATGTTAAGCGGTTCATGATCTGCGACTTTCCCTGTTTACCCTAAATTAATCTGCAACGGAACGAGCCTGCGGGCCGTGTGTTCCTTGAGATCACTGAGCATTCGCAAAACGCAGGGAGACGCTTGTCATGAACCAGTTGAACATTGCCGCGACCGCCTTGGCGGGGTTGTTCGTCGCCACGCCGGCGCTCGCCACTTTGCCGACCCCGCCGATGGCGAGCGCGTCGCGCGTCGCCGACGCTTATCTCTTCTACGGCGGTGCCGGCGACATTTTCGAGATCACCACCAGCAACATGGCGCAGAAGATGGCGACCAACCCCAACTTGCGCGCGTTCGCGACGATGTTGATCGCCGATCACACCAACCTCACCAATCAGGCGCTGGCGACCGCGAAGGGCGCGGGCCTCGCTCCACCTCCGCCCGAATTGTCGCTTATGCAAAAGCAGATGATCGCGCAGCTTGCCACGTCGGGAGCCAATTTCGACCGTCTCTATCTGCAGCAGCAATTGACCGCGCATCGGCAGGCGTTGGCGATGCAGACCAGCTATGCCGCCAATGGCGACGTCGCGGCGCTTCGTGCCGCCGCCGCCGCCGCGCTGCCCACGATCCGCGGGCACATCGACCAGGCGCAACGCCTGTCGCGCGAAGTCCGCTAACGCCAGGTCAGGAAGACGGGCCGCTGCGTCATTTACAGCGGCCCGCGGTCACGCCTGTTCGTCGTCGGTCTTGCTGCGCGCCTCGGCGAGGATCTGTTCGCTCTGCGCGCCCGCTTCGCTCTTGGCCGCATCGCTCCTCCCCGCCTTGCGCTTGGTCGGCTTGACCGGCTTCGGCGGGGCGGGGCTGATCTCGAACGCCGGGGCATTGTCCTTGATCCGCACCTTGACCTCGCCGCCATTGACGAGCTTGCCGAACAATAATTCCTCGGCCAGCGGCTGCTTGATCTTTTCCTGCATCAAGCGGCCCATCGGGCGCGCGCCGTTGAGCTTGTCATAGCCCTTGGTCGTGAGCCATGCGCGCGCCTCGTCGTCGAGATCGATGTGAACGTTGCGGTCCTGCAACTGCAGCTCGAGCTGGAGGATGAACTTGTCGACCACGCGCGCCACCACGGCCGGCGGCAGATAAGCGAACGGCACCACCGCATCGAGCCGGTTGCGGAATTCGGGGGTGAACATTTTCTTGATCGCGTCTTCCTGGACGTCCTCGCGCGATGAAGCGCCGAACCCGATCCCCTCGCGCGCCATGTCGGCCGCCCCGGCATTGGTGGTCATGATCAGGATGGTGTTGCGGAAATCGACCGTCTTGCCGTGGTGATCGGTCAGCTTGCCGTTGTCCATCACCTGCAACAGGATGTTGAACAGATCGGGATGCGCTTTCTCGATCTCGTCGAGCAGCAGCACCGAATGCGGCTGCTGGTCGACCGCGTCGGTCAAGAGGCCGCCCTGGTCGTACCCGACATAGCCCGGCGGCGCGCCGATCAGTCGGCTGACGCTGTGGCGCTCCATATATTCGCTCATGTCGAAGCGCTGGAGCGGGATGCCCATCACGCTCGCCAATTGCCGCGCAACCTCGGTCTTGCCGACCCCGGTCGGACCCGAGAACAGATAATTGCCGATCGGCTTGTCGGGATCGCGAAGCCCGGCACGGCTCAACTTGATCGCCGAAGACAGCCGCTCGATCGCCAAATCCTGCCCGAACACGACGCGCTTCAAATCCTGTTCCAAGGTCTCGAGCACGCGCTTGTCGTCGCTCGACACCGATTTGGGCGGGATCCGCGCCATCGTCGCCACGACGGCTTCGATTTCCTTGGTGGTGATGGTCTTCTTGCGCCGGCTCGGCGGGACCAGCATCTGCATCGCCCCGACCTCGTCGATCACGTCGATCGCCTTGTCGGGCAATTTGCGGTCGTGGATGTAGCGCGCGCTCAATTCGACCGCCGACTTGATCGCGTCGCTCGTGTAGCGCACCTTGTGGTGGCTCTCGAACGAGCTTCGCAGGCCCGCGATGATCTTGATCGTGTCCTCGACCGAGGGTTCGTTGACGTCGATCTTCTGGAACCGGCGGAGCAAGGCCCGGTCCTTTTCGAAATGGTTGCGGAATTCCTTGTAGGTGGTCGACCCGATGCAGCGGATCGCCCCCGACGACAGCGCCGGCTTGAGCAGATTGGACGCATCCATCGCCCCGCCACTCGTCGCTCCGGCGCCGATCACGGTGTGGATCTCGTCGATGAACAGGATCGCGTCGGGCATCTTTTCAAGCTCGGTCACGACCGCCTTCAAGCGCTCCTCGAAATCGCCGCGATAGCGCGTCCCCGCCAGCAGCGATCCCATGTCGAGCGAATAGATCACCGCCGGCTTGAGCACTTCGGGGACATCGCCCTCGATGATCTTGCGCGCCAGGCCCTCGGCAATCGCGGTCTTCCCCACCCCCGGATCGCCGACGTAAAGCGGGTTGTTCTTCGACCGGCGGCACAGGATCTGCACCGTGCGATCGACCTCGGCCATGCGCCCGATGAGCGGGTCGACCTTGCCCAATTTGGCCTTGTCGTTGAGGTTGACGGTGAATTGCTGGAGCGCGCTTTCCTTTTTGTCGCCGCTCTTGGCCTCGGCCTTTTCCTCGGTCGCCGCGCCGCTCGGTGTCGTGGGTTCGACCGGGGCATCGCCCTTGCCCACGCCGTGACTGATGAAGGTCACCGCGTCGAGCCGGCTCATGTCCTGCTGCTGGAGGAAATAGACCGCATAGCTCTCGCGCTCGCTGAACAAAGCGACGAGCACGTTGGCGCCGGTGACGTCGTCGCGCCCCGAGCTCTGGACGTGGAGGATGGCGCGCTGGACCACGCGCTGGAACCCGCTGGTCGGGGTCGGGTCGGTCGCGCTATCGGCGACAAGAGCGCCAAGCTCATTGTCGAGATAATGCTTGACGGTGGCCTTCAGCTCGTCGCGATCGACCCCGCAGGCCGTCATCACCTGGCTCGCGTGGGTATCATCGACCAGCGCCATCAGCAGATGCTCGAGCGTGGCATATTCATGGCGCCGCTTCGAAGCTTCGCCAAGCGCGTTGTGGAGAGTGGTTTCTAGTTCACGCGCGAAACTGGGCATGCGAGTCTCCTTTGAAACCCAATGTCGGGCGGAGCGCGGCCGCGATCAAGGGCCGTGCGACGAATGAAGACCATCATCGCTTGAACAACTCATCGGCGGCGCTGCGGTGCCGCGCGGCATCGTCGCGGTGCGCCTCGACCCGCGCGATCTCGGCCTTGAGCGTAGCGATCCGTGCTGCCAGTTCGTCGAGCGACAGCGGACCAAGGTCCTGCTTGACCGCCTCGGCGAGCGGATCCTTGGGTTTCGAGGAAAACAGATCGTCGAAGTCCATCGCCGATACGTTGACCCGCGCTGGCCCCAAGTCAATAAGCGCCGCGGGACGATCTTGAGGGACAGAAAAATGAGCAGTGACCTTCCGGCCACGATGCAGGCCATCGACGTGCCCTCGCCCGGTGGCCCCGAGGCGCTCCGCCTGACGCAGCGCCCGGTACCGCGGCCCGGCCCTGGCGAAGTGCTGATCAAGGTCGCCGCCGCCGGGGTCAATCGTCCCGACATCCTCCAGCGAATGGGCGCCTACGCCCCGCCGCCGGGCGCGAGCGACATCCCCGGGCTCGAAATCGCGGGCAGCGTGGTCGCGGCGGGCGCGGAGGCCGGACACCTCGTCGGCCGGCGGGTCTGCGCGCTCGTTGCGGGCGGTGGCTATGCCGAATATTGCGTCGCCCCGGCGGGCACCTGCCTGCCCGTCCCCGAAGTGCTGCGAATGACCGAGGCCGCGGCGCTTCCCGAAACCCTGTTCACCGTGTGGGTCAATCTGTTCGAGCGCGGCTTTGCCGCCGACGGCGACACCGTCCTCGTCCACGGCGGGACGAGCGGGATCGGGACGATGGCGATCAAGCTTGGCACCTTGTTCGGGCTTGAAGTCATCGTTACCTGCGGCTCGAATGCCAAATGCGCCGCGGCGACCGCGCTCGGCGCGGCGCATGCGATCAATTACCGCGACTCCGACTTCGTTGCCGACGTGGCACGGATCACCGGCGGCAAGGGGGTCGCGGTGGTGCTCGACATGGTCGGGGGCGATTATCTGCCGCGCAACCTCGCCTGCCTCGGCGATGACGGCCGCCATGTCTCGATCGCGACCCAGCGCGGCGCCAAGGCTGAATTGTTCATCCCCGACCTCATGCGCCGCCGCCTCACCCTGACCGGCTCGACGCTGCGCCCGCGCTCGGTCGAGTTCAAGACGATGGTCGCCGACGAACTGGCGCGCACGGTGTGGCCTTATGTCGAGGGAGGCCGCCTCAAGCCCGCGATGGACCAGGCCTTCCCCCTCGCCGAAGCCGCCGCCGCCCACGCGCGAATGGAAGCGGGCGAGCATGTCGGCAAGATCGTCCTGACGATGGGGGGCGCAGGGCGTGTTTGAAAGAGGGTCTGTCTGTGATTTTCGGTAGCGTCGGCAGGTAATCGGACCCCTGGGCGTCGCTGATGTTTTAACAAAGAAATCAGGCCGCTTCTGCAGTTCGCTCGGCGGGCTGGATCGCATTTAAATCGTCGAACATCTCCCGTTCTGCGACGGCAAGATCATAACGCGCCTGCAAGTTGATCCACAGGTCGGGGCCATTGCCGAGGTAGCGGGCGAGGCGGAGCGCGGTGGCCGCGGTGATCGGCTTCTTGGCATTCATGATGTCGTAGAGGTGCTGCCGCGAAATACCGATCGCCTTGGCGATGGCAACGGTCGGCACCCCCAGCGCGGGTAGGACATCACGACGAAGGATGGTGCCCGGGTGAACCGGCCGAAGCCCGGCGAGCAACGAATTGGTCATGAAACGGCCCTCCTTGGCCCTAGTGATAGTCTTCGAGATCGACATCTTCCGCATGTGGCGGTTCAAAAGCGAAGGTCAGTCGATAATTCGCCGTCACACGGATACTGTAGCGAACCGGCTTTCCCTTGAGCGGATGGAAATACCAACCCGGCACGTCCATTTGCTCGGCAGCGGTCGCCACATCCAGCGCGGTTAGTTGCGCTTCAATCCGATCGACCGCGGTGCCGCTAACCGGGAGCTTCGATGAGTCACCGTTCGTGGCGAACAGCTTGAGCGGCTTGCTGCGAATGCTGATGATCACTTCATAGATGTAAGCGATTAGCTTACGCATGTCAACATTTAGCTGACAGCTGCCTGCAGTCGCTAAAAAAGCCTGTCCTACACGCCGCCCGACTGTCATGCTCCCGACGACGCCAGTTCAGGCGTGGGGCTCTTTGCGATTGTCGATCTTTGCACTCTAGCCGACGGCCACCCGCGCAGCCCCCCGAAAATGGTAGGCATCCCGGAGACTTTAGTGAACTTAGGAACGTAAGAACGGGCTTTGCGCTGCCAGTTGCCGCTTGCCCTTCCTTGCCGCCGCGCCTAAATCGCTGGCCAACGCGGCCGCTCCGGGAAGGGGCGGCCCTTATTGTTTGTGGAGACGTTTAAATGGCCCAGCCGCTCATGCCTCATGCGACCGCTGCGTGGCTGGTCGACAATACCGCGCTCAGCTTCGAGCAGATCGCCGAGTTCTGCGGGCTCCACATCCTCGAGATTCAGGCCATCGCCGACGACACCGCCGCGACCAAGCTGACCGGCCGCGACCCGATCCGCGCCAATGAACTGACCCATGCCGAAATCGAAAAGGGCGCGGCCGACCCCGATCACAAGCTCGTCATGCACAAGGAGCCCGATCCGGTGCGCCGCACCAAGGGCCCGCGCTACACCCCGGTGTCGAAGCGCCAGGACAAGCCCGACGGCATCAACTGGATCATCCGCAACCACCCCGAAGTCAGCGACGGCCAGATTTCGAAGCTGATCGGGACGACCCGCACGACGATCGCCGCGATCCGCGACCGGTCACACTGGAACATGGCCAACATCACGCCCAAGGATCCGGTCACGCTTGGTCTTACCTCGCAGCGCGAACTCGATGCCGCGATCGTCAAGGCGCAGAAAGCGGCCGGAATGGAAGCGCGCGTCGACACCCGCCTCGAGGGCGACCGTGACGCGCTGATCACCGAATTGCGTGCCGAACGCGAACAGCATGCGCGCGATGCTGAAGCCGCGCTCGCGGCGGCCGACGGCACCGACACCTCGGACGAGATCGTCCCCGGGATCAAGGACCCCTTCAAGCATTGATCCAAGGCGCCGCGCGGGTCAGGAGATGAGCATGGACGACCGCCAGATCGAATCCCTGTCCTTCGAGGATGCGCTCAAGCAGCTCGAGGAGATCGTGCGCAGCCTCGAGGCGGGAACCGCGCCGCTCGACGAATCGATCGAACGCTATCAGCGCGGCGACCGGCTGAAGCGCCATTGCGAGGCCCGGCTCAAGGCGGCCCAGGCGCGGATCGACCAGATTTCGGTCGATGCGTCGGGCAAGCCGGTCGCGGTCACCAGTTTCGATGCGGGCTGAACGCGCGGTGGCCGAGGCCGACTTCCACGGTGCCAGTGCCGAAGTGGCAAGCGCCATCGATGCGCTGTTCGGTCATTATCTCGGCGATCCGGGGGACCAGCGGGACCGTCTGTTCGCCGCGATGCGCCATGCCGGGATCGGATGCGGCAAGCGGCTGCGCCCGCTGCTGACCGTCGCCACCGCGCGCTTGTTCGGGATCGACCGGCACCGTGCCCTGCGCGCCGGAGCGGCGATCGAGGCGATCCACGTTTACTCGCTGATCCACGACGATCTTCCGTGCATGGACGATGACGACCTCAGGCGCGGCAAGCCGACCGTTCACAAGGCCTATGACGAAGCGACCGCCGTCCTTGCCGGCGACTGCTTCCACGATCTCGCCTTTGAAATCTTGAGCGACGCCGCAACCCATGAAGACCCTTTCGTCCGCGCCGAATTGGTGATCGAACTTGCGCGAGCCTCGGGACCGCACGGCATGGCGGGGGGGCAGATGCTCGATCTCGTCGCCGAGGGCGACACGCTCGATCTTGGCGCGATCAGCCGGCTCCAGCAATTGAAGACCGGGGCGCTGATCGAATATGCGGTCGAGGCAGCGTGCATCATGGGCAAGGTCGATCTCCACGCCCGCACGCCCTACCGCGGCTACGCCCGCGACCTTGGGCTCGCCTTCCAGATCGCCGACGATCTGCTTGACCACAATGGCGACGAGGCCGCGGCGGGCAAGCGCCTTCACAAGGACGCCGCGGCGGGCAAGGCGACCTTCGTCAGCCTGATGGGCGAGGAGCGTGCGCGTCAGCAATGCGCGATGCTCGTGGCGCAGGCGATCGAGCATCTCGGGCACCACGGCGAGGACGCGGACCTGCTCCGCGCCATCGCGCATTATGTCGAACAAAGGGACCGCTGATGGCGACCAGGCAGCGTATCGGGGTCTATCCCGGCACCTTCGATCCCCTCACGCTCGGGCATTTGGACATCATCAAGCGCGGCGCGCATCTCGTCGATCGGCTGGTGATCGGGGTCACCACCAACCCGTCCAAGTCGCCGATGTTTTCGGTCGCCGAGCGCATCGCGATGGTTGAGCGCGAACTCGCCGACATGGCGAGCGTGTCGGTCGTCGAATTCGATTCGCTGCTGATGGACTTCGCTGAGCGGGAGGGTGCGACGATGATCCTGCGCGGCCTGCGCGCGGTCGCCGATTTCGAATATGAATATCAAATGGCGGGCATGAACCAGCAATTGAACGACCGCATCGAAACGGTGTTCCTGATGGCCGACGTCTGCCTTCAGCCGATCGCGTCAAGGCTGGTGAAAGAAATCGCCCGCTATGGCGGCGCGATCGACAAGTTCGTGCCGCCGGCGGTCGTCGCCGACGTGGCCCGGCGCCTCGCGCGCGGTAAGAAAAGCCCCGGCAATCGGGATGGAGAGTAAGATGAGCAAGGCGTGGCTGGCATTTCCCCTGATGGCCTTGGCGCTGGTCGCCGCCAAACCCGCCGCCAAACCCGCCGCCGTCGCGCCCGTGGCGCTTATCCCGTCCCTCATCACGCCGGCCAGCATCGCCGCCAATCCCGCCAACCGCTGGACGCTCGACCTGTCGACCGGCGCCAGGGTCGTGATCCAGTTGCGCCCCGACATCGCCCCCCACCACGTCTATCGCATCCAGCAGCTGACCACGCAGGGCTTCTACGATGGACTGACCTTTCACCGCGTGATCCCCGATTTCATGGCGCAGGGCGGCGACCCGCTCGGCACCGGGCGGGGCGGATCGAAGCTCCCCGACCTCGCGCCAGAGTTCACCGACCTGCCGCATCTGCGCGGGGTCGCCTCGATGGCCCGCTCCGAAGCCCCCGCCAGCGCCAACAGCCAATTCTTCATCGTCCTCGCCCCAAGCTTCAAGCTCGATCACAAATATAGCGCGTTCGGGCGCGTGATCGAAGGCATGGCGGGGGTCGACGGGATGGCGCCGGGCGAGCCTCCGGCGGCGCCGACGCGGATCGTTTACGCCAGCATCGGCGGACCGCTGCCCGCGCCGCCGGTCGATCCCGCCCCGCCGGTCGCGGTTGCTGCCGGAGCTTCCCCGACCAAGCCATGAAGGTCGATCTGTTCGACTTCGACCTGCCCACCGACCGGATCGCGCTGCGCCCGGCACGGCCGCGCGACGCGGCGCGAATGCTCGTCGTGGAAGGGGATCGGCTGATCGATCGCCACGTGACCGATCTCGCCGACCTGCTCGATCCGGGCGACGTGCTCATCTTCAACGACACGCGCGTCATTCCCGCCCAGCTTGACGGGCGTCGCGGCGAAGCATCGGTCGGGGTGACGCTCCACAAGCGTGCCGGCGCGCGCGACTGGTGGACCTTCGTGCGCAATGCGAAGCGGGTGCGCGACGGCGACGTCGTCGAGTTCGGCCACGGCGTCAGCGCGACCGCGATCGAACGCGACGACAAGGGCGCGATCCGCTTCGCCTTCACCGGTGAGGAGCCGGTCGAAGTCCTGCTCGATCGCGCCGGGCAT
>CAXSCF010000039.1:0-2732 GCA_964235815.1 uncultured Sphingomicrobium sp. | reverse complement strand
AGACGATGTTCGCGCGCGAAGCCGGCGCGGTCGCCGCCCCTACCGCGGCGCTGCATTTCACCGATGCGCTGATCGCCGCGCTCGATGCCCGCGGGATCGGCCGCGAAATGCTCACTCTCCACGTCGGCGCGGGGACCTTCCTGCCGGTCAAGGTCGACGACACCGCCGACCATCGCATGCACGCCGAGTGGGGCCGGATCGATCGCGCCACTGCCGACCGCCTCAACGCGGCGCGCGCGGCCGGAGGACGCCTGATCGCGGTTGGCACCACCTCGTTGCGGCTGATCGAAAGCGCCGCGCAAGACGACGGCCGGATCGAACCGTTCGACGGCGACACCGCAATCTTCATCACCCCCGGCTATCGCTTCAAGGCGATCGACGGGCTGGTGACCAATTTTCACTTGCCGCGCTCGACCTTGTTCATGCTCGTCTCGGCACTGATGGGGCGCGACACGATGCACGCGGCCTATGACCACGCCATCGCGCACGACTATCGCTTCTACAGCTACGGTGATGCTTCGCTGTTGCTGCCTCGACCGACCTCAGGCCCGTTGGAATAGTTCGCAGCCGCCCACGATTTGCCGAACATATGTGGTGCCCAGCGATTCTCCCATCAGCCGCAGGCCCTCCGACGAGAAATGGGTGATGTGCACACTATTGTCCATGAAGGGGTCGGGATAGACATATTCGCGCGCCTGATCCGCGCCCTTGAGGTAATGCCATCGATTTTGATTCACTTCGGGCACTCGGACGATGATGTGGCCGCCGTCGACGACCGACTCGCGCAACTGCCAGAAAAATTCGCGCGGCTCGGTCAGATGCTCCAGCACGTCGATGGCGAAAATGGCATCGACCGGTTCGCTGAGCTTGGAAAAATAACCGGCGCTGGCGCGTGCCCCTTTTTCGACCGCGAGATTGATGGCGACGGGATTGGGATCGACCCCTTCGGCCGACGCCCCCTTGGCCTGGAGCGCAAGAAGCAGTTCACCCACGCCGCAACCCGCCTCGAAAACACGACGAGCCCCCACGACCTCGATGATCTCGTGGGCCAGGTCGGCATTTTCGACCCCGGCATGCTCGGTCAGCCAAGACGCATCGTTTTGATGCTGAATTTCATTTTCGACATAATTGCTGACGTGGAAAAACGATTTGCATGTCATGCAATAATATTGCGGCACCGTCGTGCTTTGCCGCTGAAGATATATATCTTGCAAGTGCACGGTGAATTCCGACTTGCAGATCGGGCAAGATTTCCACGCTAACATTCAGATCTCCCAGCAATGATAATGGCAGACGTTCCGGAACCCGCAATGAGCCGTTGCTGCCAGATTGTGTTCACAGCTTCCGTCAAAGCTCGACTTCGCTCACGGCGATATTGAACGCGGAAGGACTGCTCCATTCGGTCGGCGCAGCATTAAATGGTTCTGTTGGCGATGCCAATTGAATACGCGACACGACCTCACCCTACCCAGTTCGATCCTCCCGCACCTCGAGCCAGTGCGACAGGTCGCGCCCGATCAGCGCCGACAGATGGTCGATCTCGGGCTTGAGGCGGCGGCGAATGTCGTGCTGGATGGCGACCGGGATCGCGCGCTTGGGCAAGGGGATGCGGTTCCAGCGCAGCAGCCGTTTGCGCCATGAAAAAATCGTTTCGGTGACCTTGTCCTCGCGCGGCGGCGCGTCGAGGCTGCGCTCGCGCTGAGCAAATTTCTTGCCGGCAAGATAGTCGCGCGCAAAGCCCGGCGGTCGCTTGAGCAGCCGCTGAAGCCAGCCATGGCGGAATCCGCGGCTTTCGCGGCGCGGCGAAAAGTCGGTCCCTTCGAACGGCTCGATCCCGGCGAATTGGCACAGGGCGCGATAGTGCCGCGCGGGGTCGGCGACCAGATCGTCGAACAATGAAATGAAGCAGCGCTCGCGTCCAATGATGGTGAAAAAGCGCTCGACATAGGTGCCGAACTTGCCCGCCTCGTCATAGCGCAGCCAGCGCGGCTCGAGGCACGATCTGGGAATCCGGCGCCCGGCGATGCGGTCGGGGATCGCCGCCCATGCCTCTTCGAACGTCTCGATCGTCTCGTCGCCGGTATATCTGAGCCGCCCGTGGAGCGAGGGCAGCATCGTCATCGGGTCGCGCAGCGCGATCACGAA
The DNA here is from genome assembly GCA_964235815.1 of uncultured Sphingomicrobium sp. Lineage (GTDB taxonomy): Bacteria > Pseudomonadota > Alphaproteobacteria > Sphingomonadales > Sphingomonadaceae > Sphingomicrobium. The sequence goes on along the minus strand of CAXSCF010000039.1, from coordinate 587 downwards.
TTTTGCGTCGGGCCACAGGCTAAGCGCGGGGACGAGATGCTCGGGCGCGTAGAGATAGGACACTGATCCATCGACACCGGTTTCGCGGCTGGCGTCGCATTGGGCGTAATAGCGGCCCAGATATTCGCGCTCGACCAGCGATTGCAGCGCCGCGGCGTCCATCCCGCGTGTGTCGTGCTGAAGGAAGAAATGCGGTTCCTTGACCAGCGGATAGCAGATCCGCGGATGCTCCTTGAGATAGGCCGCAAGCGTGGTCGTGCCACAGCGCGGGGCGCCGACGATGAAGATGAAGCGGGGGACAGCCGAGAGTTGCACCGCGCCCCTTTAGGCCGACGCGGCGAAGGAGGTCCAGAGCAAGCGCGCAGTCAGCCCCAGTGACAAGGTCACCAGCAAGGGCCGGATGACCTTCGCTCCAAACCGCATCGCGGTGTGGCTTCCGACATAACCGCCGAGCATTGCTCCGGCCGCCATCGACAATCCGAGCAGCCACAGGATTTTGCCCCCTAGCGCAAACCACAGCACGCTCGCGATATTGCTGGTGAGGTTGAACAATTTGGTCAGCGCGGTGGCGCGGGTCAGCCCGAGCC
>CAXSCF010000038.1:0-20520 GCA_964235815.1 uncultured Sphingomicrobium sp. | reverse complement strand
CAGGTGCTGGCGATCGCAAGGTCGTGGAGGTTCGAGTCCTCTCCTGGGCACCATTGCCGGCATATATGCTCGGAATCGCCGACGGCGAGGTTGAGGATGGTGGCGAGGCGACCGTTGCGATCGTTCAGTACGCGCGCAGGCCGTAATCGGCGCTTAGCAGTGCCGCCAGTACCGCAAGCAGGATCAGCGCCGCCAGCGCGCCGAGCCGCGACAGCGAATGGTCGTGCTTCAGATCCATGAACAGCCAGCCGATCAGTCCCGCCTTGGCGAGTGCGATCGCGAGGCTCAGGCCTTGCCGCCACCCGCCAATCGGCAAAAAGGTGATGACGACCGTTGCCGCCAGCAGCACGGCCAGCGCGAGCCAGGTCCAGACAAGGCGCGCGACCTTCATGTCAGCGGCTGAGGTAAAAGATCGGGAAGAGAAATACCCAGACGATGTCGACGAGGTGCCAGTAAAGCCCGAGATTTCCGATCGCGACCTCGCTCGGCGGAGATGGGCCGCGCAGGCGCCACGCGCAGCCCCCAAGCCACGCGGTCCCGGCGACGAGGTGCAGCGCGTGGAGGCCGGTGGCGACGAAATAGCCATCCATCACCATCCGCATGCCGGCCGAGTCAAAGGATTGCCGGGGGCCAACATTCGGCATCAATCCATCAAGATAGTCGGCGCAATATTCCCAGCCCTTGATTGCCAGGAAGAGAAAGCCGAGCGCGGCAGCACCTGTCAGCAGGACGCTCGCGAGGCGAAGGCGATCTGTGCGCCGCGCTTCGACCGCGATGGCAACCATCAGGCTCGAGGAAAGAAGCACCAGCGTGTTGCAAGCTCCCGCGACCAGGCTCAGCCGTACGCTGGTGGCGGCGAACGCAGTCGGAGTCCACATCCGCAAGGCGAGCAACCCGATGACGAGGGCGCCGAACAACATTGTCTCGCTGGCAAGAAACACGATCATGCCGAGCCGAACTGCTTCGCGTTGCCGTGTGAGGTCCGCGAACGGTTCGTGGCGGACGAGCGTCATCTAAGGCTCTTGTCGTGGCTCAGCGGATAGTCGTAGGGGTCACGAACGACGATCGGGACGTCGTCGAAATTGTGCATCGGCGGCGGCGATGGAACCGTCCATTCGAGACCGGTTGCTGCCCAGGGATTGGGCTCTGCCGGCTTGCCGTGGCGCAGCGAGTAAAGCAGATAGACGAGCGGCAGGAAGTAGCCCGCGCCAAGCAATCCGGCGCCCGCGCTCGATAGCACGTGGAGCGTCTGGAATTCGGCCGGATAAACCGCGTAGCGGCGCGGCATCCCCATGTAGCCGAGCAGGAATTGCGGAAAAAAAGTAAGGTTGAAGCCGACGAAGATCAGTCCCGCCGCCATCCGCGCCCAAACCTCATTGTACATCCGGCCGGTGATCTTGGGCCACCAGAAATGGATCGCGCCGAGGAACGCGGTGACGGCCCCGCCGACCATGATGTAATGGAAATGCGCGACCACAAAATAAGTATCGTGGACATGGACGTCGACCGCGAGCAGCGCCAGCATCAGCCCGGTCAGCCCGCCCATCACGAACAATCCGATGAAGCCCAGCGCGAACAGGAAAGCGGCGTTGAGCGCGATCGACCCTTTGTAGAGGGTTGCAGTCCAATTATAGACCTTGATCGCCGAGGGCACGGCGACCAGCAGCGACAGGAAGGAAAAAATGGTGCTCGCATACATGCTCTCGCCCGACACGAACATGTGGTGGCCCCATACGAGGAAGCCGACGAAGGCGATCGCGAGCGACGAATAAGCAATGAACCAATAGCCGAAGATCTTTTTGTGCGCCGCCGCGGGGACCAGTTCGGAAATCACTCCCATTGCCGGCAATACCATGATGTAGACGGCCGGATGGCTGTAGAACCAGAACAGATGTTCGAACAGCAATGGGTCGCCGCCCAGCGCGGGGTCGAAGATGCCGAGCGCGAACACCCGCTCGGCAATCACCAACAGCAGGGTCACGGTGAGCACCGGGGTCGCCAGGACGAGGATCAGGGCGGTGGCATAATGGGTCCACACGAATAACGGCAGGCGCCCCCACGTCATTCCCGGCGCGCGCAATTTATGGATCGTGACGATGAAGTTGATCCCGGTCAGGATCGATGACCAGCCGGCGATGAACACCGCGACCAGCGCAAGCACGACATTACCGTTGGCGTAACCCGTCGATAGCGGCGTGTAGAAGGTCCAGCCGGTATCGACCCCGCCGAAGATCAAGGCGCACAGCGTGAACACGCCCCCCGCCATGAAGATGTACCAGGATGCGAGGTTAAGCCGCGGGAAGGCCATGTCTTGCGCGCCGATCATCAGCGGGATAAGGAAATTGCCGAACACGTTGGGAATCGACGGGATAAGGAAGAACCAGACCATGATCACCCCGTGCAGAGTGAACGCGCGATTATAGCCTTCCGGGGTCAGGAGGTCACTTTCGGGGGTGAGCAACTCGAGCCGCATCAGTCCGGCGGCACAAGCGGCGATGAAAAAGAAACCGGTTATCGACAGCAGGTAAAGGATCGCGATGCGCTTGTGGTCGGTGGTCAGTAACCAGGACCGCAGCGTAAAGCCGGCGTTGAGGTAGCTTTGCGCCTCGTCGCCGGTTTGGCGCGGTGCGTTCACTTCGCGCGGCGCGTCGTGAAGACCCGCCTCGGTCAACGACGCGCCCCCGGTTCGGCGCGGAGCGAACGCAAATAAGCGATCAACTCGATCGCATCTTCCTCGCTCGCCACCCCGCGATAGCTCGGCATGATCGGACGATAGCCGGCCGTCACCGCGGCGTTGGGGAGGAACAATGAATCGCGCAGATACTGATCGTCCGCGACCATTGAGCGGCCATCGGCAAGCTGTACGCTGCGCCCGTAAAGACCCGCCAATGGCGGCGAGCGCACCGCCGCGCCAGCGTCATGGCATGCTCCGCATCCCAGCCGGCGATATAGTCCGGCGCCGGCGGTGGAATGCGATGCGCCGCTCGGCTGCGCATCGAGCCAGCGCGCATAACCTTCGGGAGTCATCACTACCAATCCGCCGCCCATCGCGGCATGGTCGGTGCCGCAAAATTCGGCACAGAACAAATGATAGGTTCCGGGGCGAGTGGCATTGAACCACATCTCGGTATAGCGTCCCGGAAGAACGTCCTGCTTGATCCTGAGCGCGGGAACGTACAGGCTGTGGATGACGTCCTGGCTGGTCATCGCCAGCCGCACCGGCCGCCCCGCCGGGACATGAAGCCAATTGATTTCGGCCTGGCCTTCGGGATGCTGGAACTTCCACATCCACTGGCGCGCGACCACCTCGATCGTCATCGCCTGCGCAGGCGGCTGATGAAGCGTGAAGAACATGCGCGCAGCGACGATGAAGAAGCCGAGCAACAGCAGCAGCGGAATCGCCGTCCAAGACACCTCGAGCGCGACGCTGCGATTGGAAGCATGGTCGCGATTGACATCCTTGCCGCGCCGGTAGCGGATCGCGAACCAGATGAGCGCGACGATCACCGGGCCGGCGAGCCCCACGATGAGCAGGCTGAACCAGCGCATGAGGGCATCGACGTGCGCGGCATGCTCGGACGCTGCGGGCAGACCTGGAATGATCCCGCCGAGCATCAGCTGGTCCGATCACGGCGGCGCGCGAGCATGATGAACAGCAACAGCGCGGCCACGGTCAGGAGCGCGCCCGCCCGCAGCAGCCAGTCGATTGCAAGCGAATAGCGTCCGGTCAACGGGTCGTAATGATAGCATAAGAGCAGCAATTGCTGGCCCCAACCCATGCGGGTTCCGTTCCGCGCCTGTGCGACCGCGCTGGTCAGCGCTGCGGGCTCGGGGACGAGGCCGTAGAGCCAGCGGCTGAGGTGCCCGTCGCCAGTGACCACCGCTACCGCCGCGGCGTGCGCCACTTGACCGCTGCGCGGGTCGATCGCGAAATGATATCCGAGCGCCGCGGTGATGCGCGTTACCGCCGCCGCCTCGCCCACCGTGGCATGGATGTGGCCCGCCCAATGCGGATGGCGTAGCGCCAGCCGATCAAGCGACAGCAAGGCATCGCGCGCGCCTTCACGCGAATCGATTCCGAAGGCGACGATGGCAACGTCGCGGTCGGCGACCAGGCTGGTGCGATCCATTGCCACCGCCAGCCCGTCAAGCGTCACTTCGCATAGATTGGGGCAGTCGTGGAGCACCGGGACGAGCAGCAACGGCCGACCGCGCCCCAGGCTGGCGAGCGTGGTGGGCGCGCCCTGCTCGTCGCGCAACGCGACGTCGAGGGGGACAAAGGCGCCGGGTCGTTCGTCGATCCTCGCCGCGACTTGCGGGTTGAACGGGGCGGCGGCGATCATGACCAACCCCACCATCAGGACAAGCAGGCCGCGGGTCATGGCGCGTCCCACCCTGCCGCCGCGGTGCGCCGCATCGCTTGTGAGATCGTGCCACGTCCGTTTCGGCCGGCAAGCCGCGCAGCGGCGCGCGCCTCGATCCGCGCGCGGTCGCCGCGTTCGTCGGTCTGAAGCGGCACGGCGACTGAGGGGCGGGGGCGCGCGGCGGGGTGATGAACGACGGGGTCATGCACGGCGCCGAACAGCGACAATGTTGCAGCGACGGACCCGGCCACCAGCGCTACCAATCCGGCGATGCCGAATAGCATCAGCCGCGCCTTGGCAACGTCGATATCGCGTGGCTCGACCGCGCCAAGCTCAGGGTCGGGGGGGCCGCGTTGCGTTTTGACGTCAGCCATTCGACGTGCGCCTGGCAAGCCGGCGGTCAAGCAGCACGTTCTGGGCGGAAACGGTAATCAGCCCGAGCCCGATCGCAGCAAGCAGGAACAGGAATGACGAATGAAGCTCGATCCTCTCGCCTTGCGGAAGGACGATCCACGCCGACTCGACCGTCTTGGCGACGATCAATCCGCCCGCAATCCCCCGCAGCAGGCGCGGCGAAACCCTTACGGCGCGAAAGAACAAAGCGACCAGCGCGATCAACTCGATCCCGATTACCACCGCATAGGCTGCGCCCCAGCCGGCCGTACCGCGAACCGCGTACCAGCCGACCAGTGGCGCGAGATCGCCCGACCAGATGATGAAATAGGACGTGAAAGCGAGGTAAAGCGAAATCAAGGTCACGGCGAGGAGTAGCGCGCCGAGGGTCGCGGTCCGCTTGGGCTGGCGGCCGAGCAGAATCCATGTCGCGACCGACAATGCGACGCAAAACTGGATCGACCAGGCGTAAAGGCCAAACCCCGATGAATGGAAATCGCGGTCGAGCGAGACGAGCCAGTCGACCGCGACGAGCGACATCATCGGCACTAGGAAACACAGGCCCGCCGCCGCTAGCGCGGCCGCCGGTAAGCGCCGCGCGACCAGCAGCCACAGCAAGGCGCCGGCACCGGCGAACAGCAAGACGGCCCGAACAGCGAACGGCAGCGGCGCCAGCCACGCGCCCTTAAATCCCGGCGCGGTTTGCGTCGCCCACGGGTAAAGCCAGCGCATGCCGATGATCAGCGGCACGGCGGCGGCGGCGATGATCGGCAAGGTCAGCGCGCCCGCTTCGAGCGTCGGCGACAGACTGTGGCCCCACCGCCCGCCGATCAGCTTGATCATCATCAGCAGCGCCAGCGATCCGACCGGCACCCCGCTCCACAGGAACGTCGCCGCGAGCCAGGCGCGCAGGGCGTCGACGGGCATGATGAAGAGGTTGACGAGTATGACCAACACAAGTCCCGCGCCGATCGTCATGGCAGTGCGCGGGGTCATTGTCCGCTCCGCCGCAGCGCTTCGACATAAGCGGCGATCGCCCAGCGGTCGCGCGCCGGAACGCGGTCGGCGAAGCCGTACATCGTGCCGTGGCCGTGCGACACCGTGTGGTAGAGCTGAGCGCTGGTGAGCGCGCGCTGGGCGGGGGAACTAAGATCGGCGGGGCGGGGGAAGCCGCGCGCGGTGACGGTGCCCTCGCCCGAGCCATCGGCGCCGTGGCACATCGCGCAATAGATGCCGTAGCGTTCCTGCCCGCGCCCGAGCAGCGCCGCGCTCATCGGCGGGCGTTGTTCATCGGCCCGCCAGCGGGGGGTATCGCGCGCCACCGTGCCCGGCGGGGGCGCCTGCATCACCTTGCGGTCGGCGAACAACGCGCCCTCGCCATAGTCGTCATAGCGTGGCTGACTGACCATATTGTCGCACGAGGCGGTCAACGCGCAAAGCAGGATCCATGCCTTCATCGCGGCACCGCGTCGATGCTGTCCGCGCCCTGTTCGCCAAGGAAGATGCGCGCTTTTTCAAGGCTATCGCGGTCGGTCGGGAGGAGGAGAAAGAAGCCGTCGCGGGTCGCGCGCTCGAACCGGTCGACCCAGAACAGGGATTGATGATAGCGCGGCAGGCGGTTGAGGATGAAAAAGCCCGCCAGCATGGTGCCGACCGCGAACAGGATGGTCAGTTCGAAACCGATCAGCGCAAACGATTGGAGCGCAAGCAAGGGACGCCCGCCGATGTCGATCCGATAATCGAGATTGGTGGCAATCTGCATCGCATAGGCCGCCACCAGCCCGAACAGGCCGCCGCCCAGCGCCAACAGGGGAATGCGCCGGTCGCCGATCGCGAGGATCGGATCGAGGTCGGGTACGGGAAAGGGCGTGAACGCGTCGATCCCGAGCCACCCCGCATGGCGCGCCGCATCGGCTGCCGCGACCAGTCGCTCGGGGGTGCCGAATTGGCCCAGCAAAGCGACGGGCGCGGGATCAGCCATCGATCGACTCCCGGTGCGCTTGCTGCTTGGTCTCGCTCGCCGAAATGACCGGGAGGAAGCGCACGAACAACAGGAACGGGACGAGGAAAATACCGCCCATCCCGGCGAACAAGGTCCAGTCCCACAACGTCGGCATATAGCCTCCGCTCGATGACACCAGCCCGTCGCGCGCCAGCGTCGTCACGACCAGCATGAAGCGCTCGAGCCACATCCCGACCGCGACGCACAGACTGATACCGAGCAGCACCGGCGGGCGCCGGCGCAAGTGGCGCCACCACAGCAATTGCAACGGAACGAAATTGAGCAGGACCGCGCCCCAATAGCTCCAGGCAAAGGCCCCGCCGATGCGGTCGATCAGCGTGGCGAGATCGTCGCCCCCGGCGTAGAAGGCGTCGAACACTTCGCTCGCATAGCCATACGCCGTCATCAGCCCGCTCGCGAGCAAGGCCAGGCCCAGCATGTCGAGGTGGAACGGCGTGACAAGCTGCCGGAGCGGTAGCGCGGCACGCATCGCGATGGCGATGATGCTGACCACGGCAAAGCCCGAAAAGGCCGCCCCGAGAACGAAATAAGGCGGAAAGATCGTGCTGTTCCAGCCGGGGATCGGCGCCGCCGCGAACAATAAGGAAATTTCGCTGTGGACCGACACCACCAGCGGCACGGCGATCGCCGCGGTGATCGTATAAGCCTGCCGCCAGCGCGCCCAATGCGACGCGCGCCCGGTCCAGCCGAGCGAGATCAGGCCGAAGAAAACCTGATAGCCGCGGGTCCGCGCCCGGTCGCGCGCCGCGGCGAGGTCGGGCAAGATGCCGAGATACCAGAAGCCTAGCGAAACCAGCAGATAGGTCAGCACGGCGAAGAAATCCCACGTCAGCGGACTCTTGAACTGGGGCCAGACGCGCATCGAATTGAAATAGGGCGCCATCCAGTAGAAATACCACGGCCGCCCGAGGTGGAGGATCGGATAAAGCCCGGCGCACGTCACCGCGCACAGCGTCATCGCCTCGGCAAAGCGGTTGAGCGAATTGCGCCAGTCGCGATTGGTGATGAGGAGCAGTGCCGAGATCAAGGTTCCGGCGTGACCGATGCCGAGAAACCAGACATAGTTGATGATCGGAAAGCCCCAGTTGACCGGGCTGTCATTGCCCCACACCCCGACCCCGCGGTCGAACAAAACGATGACCGACACCAGCCATAGCGCAAGCAAGGCGAGCGCGCCGGCAAAGCACAGCCACCAGCCGCGCGTTGCCGGAAAGGCGAGCGGCAGTTCGACCGTTTCCCGGCTGATCGCGTCATAACGCTGGTGGAGGCCGCGCGGGTCAGCCATCGCGCCGTTCGCTGCGGATGCGAGCGCGATAGGTCGTGCGCGGTCGCGTGTTGCGATCCTCGAGCAGGGAATAGTCTCGCGCCCCGCCCTTGTGGCTGACCACCGTAGCGGCGGGATCGGCGATATCGCCGAAGCTGATTGCACCGGTCGGGCACACCTGCTGGCACGCGGTCTTGACCGTGCCGTCGGCGATGGCGTGCTCGCCGAGCTTGGCATCGATCCGCGCCGCCGAGATGCGCTGGATGCAATATGTGCATTTCTCCATCACTCCGCGCGCCCGGACGGTGACGTTGGGATTGCGCTGGGCCTTGGTCGGTTCGGCCGCATCGCCAGTATAATCGTGCCAGTTGAAGCGCCGCACCTTGTACGGGCAATAAGACGCACAGGTCCGCGTGCCGATGCAGCGATTATAGACCTGGACGTTGAGCCCTTCGGGACTGTGCACCGTGGCATTGACCGGACAGCCCATCTCGCACGGCGCGTCCTCGCAATGCATGCACGGCACCGGCTGGACATGAAGCGTCGGCGCGGCGGGCGAACCTTCATAATAACGGTCGATGCGCAGCCAGTGCATCCGCCGCCCGCGCGCCACTTCCTCGCGCCCCACCATCGGGATATTATTCTCGGCGTTGCAGGCCGTGACACAGGCGCCGCAGCCGGTGCACAGGTCGAGGTCGATCGCCATCCCCCAATTGGGACGTGTCGGCGTCTTGGGTGCCCAGAAGCTTGGCGCCGCGGGGGACGATGCGGCGGACGCGTCGATCCGGTCGACGACGCGGACCAGTCCGGTGCCGTCGATCGCCTGCTCGGTCTGGGCGGCGGCGAGCGAGCGCTTCGCCCCGGTTTTGGTCAGCGTCACCAGCCGCCGGCCGACAAGCGGCATCACGTCGAACCCGGCGCCCCTGGCGACCTCGCCGAACCGTCGACCGTAGCCGCGATGGATGAGCACGGTGCGCGGCGCCTGGCCGGGCACGACCCACGCTGCCCCGACGACGACCGCGCCCCCGCTGTCCAGGCGCACTTCGTCGCCATCCTCAATCCCCTCGCGCGCGGCCAAGGCGGGCGCGATCAGCACCGCATTGTCCCACGTCAGCGTGGTCATCGGCTTGGGCAGTTCCTGCGCCCATGGATTGTTCGCCAACCGCCCGTCCCACACCGTCGGGTCGGGTCGGACGAGCAGTTCCAGTTCGCCGCTCGGGGTGGCCGGCGGCGGGCCGGGCGGGGGCGGCAAGATGACACTCACCGCGATCGCCGGCGGCGGCGGTTCGGCCACCACTCCCTTGAGCAGCGCTTCGTCCCAGCGCGGCTGCAGCGCGCCCCATCGCTCGCTCCAGCACTGCTGCACCACGGCAAGATCGGACGCCGCAAAGTCCCCGCCGATCGCCGCGACGATGCGATGCAGGGGGCGCGTATCGGTGAACGGCTGCACCAGGGGCTGGCTGATCACCGCGCTGCCGTCGGCGGCGCGCCCGTCGCTCCAGCTTTCGAGCGGATGCGCCAGCGGGGCATGCCACTGGCACGCCGCCGCAGTCTCGTCGGCCCAAAGTCCGGCATGAAGGCTGTAGCGGGCTCGGCCGATGGCCCGCGCCAGGCCCACGCCGCCGGGAGCGGTATAGACCGGGTTGCAATCGATGATCGCCAGCGCATCGACCTCGCCGGCGTCGAGCGCCGCGCGCAACGCGGCGAGGGTGCGGTCGGGCGCCGGACTTGGCCGCAGCGGCTCCGTCAGGCGCGAGGTGCGCGCCAGATTGCCGAGCCGCTCGTCGATTGCCCAGCCGAGGGCCTGCGTCGCGGCGGGTTGATCGTCGCCGACCAGCACCAGCCCGCGCCCCTTGACGGCGGCGAGCTGCCGCGCCGCGCGCTCGATCCATTCGCGCTCGCCCCGGGTCAGCGCCGGCGAGGCGCCAATCCCGAACACGCTCGCCAGCGCCGCCACCAACGGCGGGATGCGCGACGGTTCGGCCACCAACCGGTCGAGCGAGCGGCCCCCGGTCAAGCTCGGCGAGGGTTCCGCGACGAGCAGCGCGGCCTGCCCGTCCCCCGCCTGGAACGCGCGGCGCCGAATCGCCCAGGCGAGCGAATTGCGAAGTTGACAGGGCCCGGCGCCGAGCGGATCGGCGTCGAACGCGATCACCGCCTCGGCCCGGTCAAGCAGCGGAGTGACATCGAGCGCGCGCCCGAACGCGAGCCGCGTTGCCTGATGCAATTCCGCATCGTCGATCGGTTCGAACACGTGCCAGCGCGCTTCGGGCCAGCGGGCGAGCAGGGCGTCCATCTGACGCTGCAGCGTCGGCGAGGTCGTCGCGCCGGTCAGCAAGCGAAATCCTGCCCCGCGCCGCGCGTCGAGCCGCGCCGCTTGCCCCGCCAGCGCGGCATCGAGCCCCGACCAGCTGGTCGGCTCGCCGCGATGGAGCGGAGCGCGCGAGCGTTCGGGATCGTAAAGATCGAGCAGTGCCGCCTGGGTAAAGGCATCGGTCGCGCCGCGGCTCGCGGGATGGTCGGGATTGCCCTCGAGCTTGGTCGGTCGCCCGGCAGTGGTCACACCCAGCACCGGCTGGACGATGCCCGCGAACGGCACTCCGCTGGCGTAGGTCAGCGGGCGGCCGGGGACGAGGTGTTCGGGATCCTCGACATAGGGCAAAGCGGCGCGGTCGGGCCGTGCCTCGCATCCGGTCAATCCGGCCAGCGCAAGCGACGCGCCGAACGCGCGCAGCACGCCGCGCCGGGTCCAGTCGAGCGTGGCCAGCGCGGGGAATTCGTCGAGCAAGGCGGCCTGGAAAGTGGGCGATGCGCCAAGCTCGTCGAGGCTGCGCCAGAAGCCGCGCCCGGTCGCGCCATCGAGCCCATCGAGCGCGTCCTGCCAACGCCTGCTCATCGGTGACAGATTTCGCATTGGTCGAGCCGCGCGGGATCGAGCCGATAGCGCCGGGTCGCCGCCAAGGCGAAGCGGCGATGCGTGACCTCGTCCCAGCCTGGCGCCGTGGGGCGCGTGACGGCCTGACGCGGGCCGAGCCGCGGCGCCGGGTCGCGATGACATTCGAGGCAGAAGCGCATCTCGAACGGGTGCGCGCGCGCCAGCAGCGGCATGGTATCGACGCGCCCGTGACAGCTGACGCAGGCGACCCCGCGGCCGACGTGGATCGAATGATTGAAATAGACATAGTCGGGCAGCGCGGCGACGCGGTTCCAGCGCAGGCCTCGATTGCTCGCCAGGCTGTCGCGCACCGGAGCCAGCGCGGCCGACTGGCTCCAGATCTGCGAATGGCAGGTCATGCACACGTGGGTCGAGGGGAGGCCGGCGTTGGCGCTGGTTTCGACCGCGGCGTGGCAGAAGCGGCAATCGATGCCGAGCCCGCCGACATGATGCCGGTGGCTGAACGGGACCGGTTGCTCGACGGGCCAGCCGACCCGGCTCTGGAAGCTCGACCAGGCCGAGACCGGGCCGATCGCCAGCGCGGCGACGAACAGGAAAGCGGCGAAAGCTAACATCAATCGAGCGAAGGTATCGAGGCTTGGCTTGAAGATCTGCGCCATCGGCTAAGCGGCGACAATGAAACGGGGCCGGGGGCGCCGATCACGTTTCGCGAACCTTGCCAAGGCGATCCCCCTGCTGCTCCCACCATCCGCCGCCGCGAAATCGTTTTCTTCCCGGCCCAATGGACAAGGTGAATGACATCATCACAAGGGGGTTCGTCAAGCGCCGGATCGACGCGGCGCGAAAGACTGACCCGTCGGCGCAGCGGTCATTTCGTCACTGTGCGGCGGGGATAGGGCGCGGGGTGGCGCGGTCAGCCTCGGCCGTCGAGGCGCGCGGCGAGCATTTCGAACACCGATGGGTGGAGCGGATGCTTGAACTGAACCCCGGCGACGAACCCCTCGGTCCAGCACGCGGTAGCCTCGATCGTCGTCATCCCTGGCAGCGTGACCCACAAAAGGTCGCCGGGCTGGACCCGCTCGACCAGTTCGACGCGGCACCCCGCCGCCGAAATATCGAGCAAGTTGACGGTGTAGCGATGGTCGAAGCGGCGGCGCAGGGTGACTTCGGCGCGAAGCGGGACGCGCGTCGGACGCATCGGCAGATCGGCTTCGCTCACGATCGTTTCCCCGGAAAATACCCTGACGAGCAAGTAGGCGCGGCCTGCATTAGCCGATGTAGGCTCGCTTGCGAAGCCGCCATCGACGCCGCCGTGCGATCACGCTAGCATCAAAGGATGCCGCTTTACGCCCTCGACAAGATGGTTCCGACGCTGGCCGAGGGGGCGTGGGCGGCACCTTCGGCCGATCTGATCGGCGATGTCCGGCTCGGCCGCGGCGCGAGCGTGTGGTTCGGCGCCGTGATCCGCGCCGACAATACGCCGATCCTGATCGGCGAGGAATCGAACATTCAGGACGGAGCGGTCGGTCACAGCGATCCCGGCGCGCCGCTGACGATCGGTGCGCGCGTTACGGTCGGGCACCAGGCGATCCTCCACGGCTGCACGATCGGCGACCAAGTGCTGATCGGGATGGGGGCACGCATCCTCAACCATGCGGTGATCGGTGCCAATTGCCTGGTCGGGGCCGGGGCGCTGGTCACCGAAGGCAAGACTTTTGCTCCAGCCATGCTGATCGTCGGGTCCCCCGCCCGCGCCGTCCGCGCGTTGAGCGACGCCGAAATCGCCGGCCTGGCGCTGTCCGCAGCGCATTATGCGCACAAAGCCGCCGATTATGCCGCGCGGCTGCGGTTACACGATTGATCCTTGAAGGAGCGGGGTCCGAAGGCCCATCTTGGAGTTCATGATCGACCTTCGCCCCTTCGCCTCGCTTGGCCATGCCGACCACGGCTGGCTCGACGCCCGCCACCACTTCAGCTTTGCCAATTATCACGATCCGCAGCGGACGGGGTGGGGGGCGATCCGCGTCTGGAACGACGATCGGATCGCCGCTCGGTCGGGCTTCCCGCCCCATGCCCATCGCGACATGGAGATCATCACCTACGTCCGGACCGGCGCGATCACGCATCAGGATTCGCTCGGCAACAAGGGCCGCACCGCGGCCGGCGACGTGCAGGTGATGAGCGCCGGCACCGGAGTCACCCACAGCGAGTTCAACCTTGAGGACGAAGCGACGACCTTGTTCCAGATCTGGATCGAGACCGGTCGTCGATCGGCCAGCCCGAGCTGGGGAATGAAGCCCTTTCCAAGGCAGGCGCGCGAGGGGAGCTTCCAGACGCTCGCCAGCGGCACTCCCGACGACGGGGCGCTGACGATCAACGCCGACGCCAAAATTCTCGGCGCGACGCTCGCGGCGGGGACCAGCCTGACCTATCGGCCCGATCCGGCGCGGCACTTGTATCTCGTTCCTTCAGCCGCGGTGCGGATCAACGGCGTCGCCGCGGCGGCGCGCGACGGGATCGCCATCAGCGACGAGCACACTCTTCTCATCGAGGCGATTGCCGACGCGGAATTGGTGCTGGTCGACGCGGCCTGAGCGCCCAGCGGGTTGCGTCGCCGCAAGGCGCGCGCCATGACGCACGGCGCAAGCGGCGGACAGGCATGGCCACCGCTGAAATAGTCGAGATCGAGGCCAAGGAATGGCGCGCCACAGCGTGAGGTTGAAGCGAACTATCCTGCTGTCCAGCGCGCTTGCCACCCTGCTTGCAAGCGCGCCTGTGACGGCGCAATCGAACGTTGTCGCCCCTCCGCGCGCGACCCCGCCGTCAAGCGACGTGGTCGGCCCGCCACAACTGCGCGACTTCAACCTCAACGGAACCGTGACCCAGCGGCCGGTTCCCGCGCCGGCGCCAACGCGCGCGCCGCCCCCTGCAAATGACGCCTCGCCGGCGCCCGAACGGACCATAGCCGCGCCGCGCCGCAGCGCACCGAACGTTCCACCAAGCCAGCGGGTGTCCGCCACGCCGGACCCGTCCACGCCCGTGGCGATCGTACGCAAACCGACCCGCGCTGCGCCGGATCGCAATCCCGCCGCCGGTGCCGTGACCGTCGATTTGCCGCCGCCGACCGCCGCCCCGATCGCGATCGAGCCGCGCACGACGCCCGCGCCCGCGCCTGGCGCGGAGGGTGCTGGAGAGGAACATCAAGCGGTGGCATGGTGGCCGTGGCTCGCGGCGTTGCTCGCGGCGGTGATGGCCGCGGCAATCTGGTGGTGGCGGCGCTCGTCGAGCAGGGACGGCGATGTCGCCGAAGCCGACGAACGCGAGGATCGGGGCGCGATGCCGGCGATGCGCGAACGCTCACCGATGCCCGATGCCGTCTCGCCGCCGCGCGCCACAGCCGCACCGCGCAACACACCCCCTCCGCTTTCACCGGCAGCGCCCGCGGCCGCGCCTCAAGCGGGTGCGCCGCCCGCCGCGCCTGTGTCGCCGGTCCCGGTTGGGGTGATCGCCTCCGGGCTCAAGCCAAAAATCGAGTTTGAAGTGGTCCCCCTACAGGCCGAAGCCGATTCGGCCGAAGGAGCCGCGCTGACCTTCGACCTGATTGTCATCAATCGCGGCAGCGCGCCCGCGCGGGACCTGCTGATCGAAGCGCAACTGATCAATGCCGGCCCGCAGCTCGACGCCGAAGTGGGCGCCTTTTTTGCCCAGCCTGCAGGAAGCGGGGAGCGCCTTGCCGTGATTGCGCCGATGGGCCGCGTGTCGTTCAGAACCCGGCTGGCCGTGCCGGGCGCCAAGCTGTCGCCGTTGATGATCGACGGGCGCAAGTTGCTCGTGCCGCTGGTGGCGCTCAATGCGCGTTATCGCTGGAACGGCCGCGAGACGACCGACTCGATGAGCTTCCTCATCGGTCGCGGCGAGGTCGAAACGGGCAAGCTGGCGCCGTTCCGGCTCGACCGCGGGCAGCGCAGCTGGTCGGGGCTGGCGGCGCGGCTGCACAGCAGCGGGCTCGCCTAGCGGGGCTGGACAAGTCTCGCCGTGCGCTCGACAAGATGGTTAAAGGAGACCTGTTCATGACCCGTCGCTTGCTCGCCCTCACCTCGATTTCGCTCGCCATGCTGATCACTGGACCCGCCGCACTGGCGCAGGTCAAATTGCTAGTCCCCGGGGGCGATATCCCCGCCAAATTCACTCCGCCGACCCCTAACCGCGACTATATTTTGCGGACGGTGGAAGTTCCGATGCGCGACGGGGTCAAGCTGCACACCGTGATCGTGATCCCCAGGGGCGCGACCAATGCCCCGATCGCGCTGACCCGAACCCCTTACAATGCCGACGCGCGCGCCAATCGCAGCGACAGCGATCAGATGGTCAACCGTTTGCCCGAGGCCGACGAATTGTTCGTCCGCGACGGCTACATCCGCGTCTATCAGGACATCCGCGGCAAATATGGCTCGGAGGGGGCCTACGTCATCACCCGCCCGCCGATCGGGCCGCTCAACCAGACCGAGACCGATCACACCACCGACGCCTATGACACCATTGCCTGGCTGGTGAACAAGGCCAACCTGCCGCAATCCAATGGCAAGGTCGGGATGCTCGGGTCGAGCTATGAAGGCTTCACCGTCGTCATGGCACTGCTCGGGCCGCATCCCGCGCTGAAGGTCGCCGCGCCGCAAAGCCCGATGATCGATGGCTGGATGGGCGACGACTGGTTTCATCACGGCGCGTTCCGCCTCGCCAACATCGCCTGGATCGGGGGCCAGACGGGTTACAAGGGCCGCGGCGAGGTGCAGTCGACCGGGGGTTGGGATGATTACGACAATTTCCGCCGCGTCGGCTCGGCCGGGGATTGGGCCGAGCGATCGGGCTATGACCAGTTGCCGGTGTGGAAGAAGCTCACCGACCACGCCGCCTACGACAGTTTCTGGCAGGGGCAGGCGCTCGACAAGTTGATCGCCGCCAAGCCCTCCAATGTTCCGACCCTGTGGGAGCAGGGGCTGTGGGACCAGGAGGATATGTACGGCGCGATCCATGCTTATGAGGAGCTCGCCAAGGCGGGCAAGGGCGGCAATAATTTCCTCGTCATGGGGCCGTGGCGGCACAGCCAGGTCAACCGCAATGGCGAAGCGCTCGGCCCGTTCCATTGGGAAGGCGACACCTCGCTGCAATATCGCCGCGACGTGCTGCGCTTCTTCAACGCCAATCTGAAGGACGGCGCGCCGGCGTTTACTCCGCCCGCCGTCCAGATGTACGATGCCGGCCAGAACCGTTGGGAACGCTATGACCAGTTTCCGGCGACGCCGCTGACCCCCGCTTTCCTCGCGCAAGGCTATGCGCTGGGCATTGGCCAGGCGGCGGCGCGCGGCGAGGACCAGTATGTCAGCGATCCCGCCAAGCCGGTTCCGCATCTGCCGCGGCCGGTCAATTTCGGCGATGGGCGGTGGGGCGACTATCTGGTCCAGGATCAGCGCTTCGCCGACGGCCGGCCCGACGTGCTGACCTATGTCACGCAGCCGCTCACCACCTCGGTAAAGATGTCGGGCGTGCCGATGGCCGACATCTACGCCAAGACCAGCGGGACCGACATGGACATCGTGGTCAAGGTGATCGACGTGCTTCCCGACGAGATGGCGACGAAAAAGGAAATGGGCGGCTATCAATGGCCGATCAGCATGGACATCTTCCGCGGTCGCTATCGCAACAGCTTCGAACATCCGACCGCGATTCCGGCGGGCAAAGTCCAGCGCTACCGCTTCCGTTTGCCGGCGATGAACCATACCTTCATGCCCGGTCACCGCATCATGGTGCAGGTCCAGTCGAGCCTGTTCCCGGTCTATGACCGCAACCCGCAGACCTACGTCCCCAACATCTTTTTCGCCAAGCCGAGCGACTATCGCGCGGCCACGGTAACGATCGAGCGCGGCGGCGCCACGCCAAGCGCGGTGATGCTGCCGATCGTCCGCTGACGGGTTGACAGCTGTATTGTTCAAGCAATACAGCTGTCGCTTGTTCGAAGGGGGATCGTCGATGCGTCGTGAGTTTCTGATCGGGGCGGCGACCGCCGCGCTTGCCGCCGGATCGCTTTTTGCCGTCACGCCGGCTTATGCCTTGCCCGCCGGGTTCAAGGCCCAGGCCGACGCATTGCTCGCGCAAAGCTATCCCGCGACCGGTCCGGGGGCTCAGGTCGTGATCACCGATCATGGCCGCATCGTCTATCGCGGCATGCGCGGCTTTGCCGATATCGCCGCCAGGCGCCCGGTCACCGCCTCGACGGTGTTCCGCATGGGGTCGATCACCAAGCAGTTCGCTTCGGCGGTGGTGCTCCAGCTTGCCGCCGAGGGCAGGCTCAAGCTGAGCGATCCGATCGCCATTTATTTGCCGTCCTATCCCAACGGCGCGGCGATCACCGTTCAGCAATTGCTCAACCACACCAGCGGCATCCAGAGCTACACCGGCATCCCCGGCTGGATGACCCCAGCCAATACCGCCAAGTCCTATTCGACCGATCAGCTCGTCGCGGTGTTCAAGGACTTGCCGGCGGTGACCAGCCCCGGCGCCGCCTGGTCGTACAACAATAGCGGTTATGTGCTGGTCGGGGCGCTGATCGAGGCGGTCACGCATCATCCGTGGTATCAGGAAGTCGATCGGCGCATCGTGAAGCCGCTTGGCCTGACCACGATCCGCTATGGCGGCGACGAAGCCACGGTCGCGCTGATGGCCAGGGGCTATAGCGACGAGGAAGGCAAGATTGCCCCCGCGCAAGCGATAGACATGAGCGTTCCGGCCGCCGCAGGGGCGCTGATCGGGACCACCGCCGACCTCGCGCGCTGGGCCGATGCGCTCCACCACGGCCGGGTCGTCACGGCGCCTTATTATGCGCGGATGATCGCGCCCACCGTATTGCCCGACGGCAAGACCGTGCCGTACGGCTTCGGGCTCGAGCCCGGCATGTTGCGCGGCGAACCGGTGGTCGGCCACAGCGGCGGCATTTTCGGCTTTTCGACCGACAGCATCTATCTTCCGCGGCACGATCTGTTCGTCACCGTCTTCACCAATAGCGACAGTCCCAAGGTCCAGACCGGGGTCGTCATGAACCGCCTTGCCGCGCTGGCGATCGGCCGGCCGTTCGATCGCTTCGTCGAGCGTCCGATCGATATTGCGGCGGTGACCCCGGCGCTTGGCCGCTACCAGTTCGACGGGTTCGAGCGGATCGTGACGATCGACGGCGGCAAATTATTCGCGCAGCGTGTCGGTGGCCCGCGCCGCCCGGTGTTCGCCACCGGCGGCAACCGATATTTCTACGACGCCGACGATCTCGCCTGGTTTTCACTCGGCACCGACGCGGCGGGCAAGCGGATCATGGGTTTCCATCCCGATGGTGCCGACGCAGCCGAGACGGGCACTTACGCCGGTCCGCCACCAGTCGCGGCCGCCGTCTTCGCCGTTCCCGCCGCGCTCCTCGCCAGCTACGCCGGTTCCTATACCGCGCCGATCGGCAAGGTGATGATCGCCCAGAGCAAGTCGGGCCTGACCATCCAGCTTGCGCGCCAGCCGGCCTTCGCGCTTCGCCCGAGCAGCCCGACCGAATTTCATGTCGATGAAGTCGGTGCGCTGGTCAGCTTCGTCTCGGCGGGCGGCGAGGTCAGCGGGCTCGAGCTTGAGCAGGGCGGGCAAAAGCTTTCCGCGACCCGCGACTAAAGCGCGGTGCCGACGCTGTTATAGCTGTGCCAGGCGAGCACGGCGGCGGCGCCGCGGTGGGGGCGCCAGGCCTCGGCCAGTGCGCGCAATTGCTTCTCGGAGGGGCGGTCGGCGAGGCCGAGCAGACGCCCGACCTCGATCTGGACGGCAAGGTCGCCCGCCGGCCACACGTCGCCGCGTCCTTCGGCGAACAACAAATAGATTTCCGCCGACCAGCGCCCGATGCCCTTGACCCGGGTCAGCAGCGCGATCGCTTCCTCATCGTCGGCGGGAAGGGCGGTCAGGTCGAGTTCGCCCGACAGGACGAGGCCGGCGAGGCTGCGCAAATAGCCCGCTTTCTGGCGCGACTGGCCGACCGCGCGAAGCTCCTCGTCGCTCGCCGCAAGCAATCGTTCGAGCGACGGCGGACTGCCATATTCGGCTTCGAGCTTGGCCCACATCGATCGTGCCGCGGCGACGCTGACCTGCTGCCCGACGATCGTCCGCATCAACGTCGCGATCCCCGGTTCGCTCAGTCGCGGTTCGGGGCGGCCATGCGTCTCCATGACGCGGGCAAAGCCCGGTTCGGCGGCGGCCAGGGCGTCAAGGCTGGCGTTGAGCGAGGCGGCGGTGCGAACCATGATGCGTTTTACGGACGGATCAGGCGACGCTCGCCGCGTAAAGCGCGATCGCGGCGGCGTTGGAGACGTTCAAGCTTTCGACCGCGGTGCTGATCGGTAGCCTGGCCACGGCATCGCAATGGTCGCGGACGTTCTGCCGCATTCCCGGGCCCTCGGCGCCCAGCACCAGCGCAACCTTCTGCGGCCCGAGCGCATCCTTTAATTCGTTCGTCGCGTCCCCCGCCAAGCCGATCCGCCAGAAGCCCGCCTCGGCGATCTCCTCCAGCGCGCGCGACAGATTGACCACCCGCGCCCACGGCACGCGCTCGAGCGCCCCGGAGGCAGCCTTGGCCAGCACCCCGCCCTCGATCGGCGAATGGCGGTCCTGGGTGACGATCCCGATCGCGCCAAAGGCGGCGGCCGAGCGCATGATCGCGCCGACATTGTGCGGGTCGGTGACCTGGTCGAGCACCAGCAGCACGGCTTTGTCGCCCGTTTCGGCAAGCAAGTCGGCGAGCCACATGTCCTCGAGCGGCGCGACTTCGATCACCACCCCCTGGTGCGGCGCGTCGTTGGGAACGAGCCGGCCGAGATCGGCGACATCGGCATAGGTCACCGGCACGTCGGCGGGGAAATTCATCAGCTTGGCGGCGTCCTGGGTCGACCAAGCGCGGATCACACTGCGTTCGGGATTGTCGAGCGCCGCCGCGACGGCATGCTTGCCCCAGAAACGTGGACGATTGGGGTTGCCGCCCGACTTGGTCTTGTTCTTGCGTGCCATGGGGGCGCTAATGCGGCGGCGAGGCGCGGACGTAAAGCCCTCTCTCCTTGGGAGAAGGTCAGTTTACGCCAGCCCTTCGGCGTCGAGCGCATAGCCCGCCGAGCGCACGGTGCGGACGATGTCGGGCTCGCCGAGCGCCAACCGCAGGCGGCGGATGTGGACGTCGACCGTGCGCAATTCGATATCCTCGCTGTGGGGCCACACCGTCTCGAGCAATTGCTGGCGCGAGAAGACGCGGCCGGGATTTTCAAGGAAATGGCGCAGCAGGCGATACTCGGTCGGGCCAAGCTGGACCGGCACGCCGTCGCGCTTCACGCGGTGCGCGGCCAAATCCATTTCCAGCCCCGAATAGCCCAGTGTCTCGGCGGCGAGCGCAGGGCGGATCCGGCGCAGTACGGCACCGGCGCGCGCGACCAACTCTTTGGGGCTGAACGGCTTGGTCAGATAATCGTCGGCGCCGGTCTCCAGTCCCCGGATGCGGTCGTCCTCCTCGCCGCGCGCG
>CAXSCF010000037.1:0-20971 GCA_964235815.1 uncultured Sphingomicrobium sp. | reverse complement strand
GATGCTCATATTCGTTGATCGGCAGGAGGATGGCGAAGCCCTCCCCGCCTTGCCGCCGCTTGACCGCGTGGAGCGCTTTCTTCCATTCGTCCCAGCGCGTCGGCGGGGCCGCGAACCCGGCCGCCTCGAACAGATCCTTGCGGTAGAATTGCAACCGCGTGTCGACGTACCACGGCAGCGCCATCAGCTGGCCATCGATGCGGTTGGTATCGACCACCCCGGCGAACTCGCCCTCGACGAGCGGCTGGAGCGGCGCCGGGACGGGGAGGATGGCGCCGATCGCGGCCAGCTCGGAAATCCAGCTGTTGCCGACCTGGCCGAGGTCGGGGAGCGAGCCGCCGGCATAAGCCGTGAGCAGTTTCTCGTGCGCCGCGCTCCACGGCAGCGGCTGGAGGCGAAGCCCCTTTGGCGCCCCGCCGGGGAGCGCCGCGAGCAAAGCGGGGAGATGCTCGGCCTCGGCCCCCATCGCCCACATGTCGAGCCCGCCGCCGGGGCGCCGCGCGCACGCCGACCCGAGAAGGGGCAGCGCCCCCGCCCCGGCGATCAAGGCGCGCCGGCTGATCCTCATGCGCGGTCGAGCCAGCCGCCGGCGAACCCGGCACGACGCAGCCCGCTGACCAGCGGGGCGCAGCGGCGCATGTGCTTCCACACCAGCTCGTCGCGGTGATTGGCGATCATCGCCACGATCGGCCCCTGGTCGATGCCGAGATAATCCTTGTCGACCCAGCACAGCCCGGGGATGACCCGGCCATGGAGCAGCCCCTGCTCATGCGGTGGCGTCACCAGCGTCGGGTTGAAGGCGTCGAGGAAGCCATAGCGGCCATAGATCGCCGCGCCATAGCGGCGGTGCATCGCCGCCAGCCCGTCGCGCACCAGCCGCGGTTCGAACGCGATCGAGGCGGCCATCGCGGTCGGCGCCAGCGTGCCGTCGTCGCGGTCGTCGGGGCCGCGCGCCGAGTAGCTGAAGAACTCGCGCTCGACCCCCGCGATGCGGGTCTTGAAGTCGCCCGGGCCGTCACACGCAGTCAGGCCCCAAATGTCCTTGCCATAGCCCGCCCAGCGCCTGGGATTGAGAATCGCGTAATTGCGCTGCGCGCGGGTCGCGCGGCGGCTGTTGTCGAACAGGTCGAGGTCGTGCGCGCGCAGCCACGGCGTGCGGATCCCGCGAAAATCGACCCACACGTGGCTGTATTGATGCCCGAACAACGGCGGAAAGGACAAATGGCGTTCGCCCCAATGATCGCCATACCCGACCTCGCTGTTCGCCAGCCAGCGCGCGAAGATCGCCGGGTCGATCGGGTGCGTCGGGCTGCCGATCGCCAGCAGATACAGCAAGGTGCCCTCGTTGTAGCGATCCCACTGGCTGGTGATGAAGCCTTTCTCCGGGGTCCAGCCCATCGACACGAACGGACCTTGGCCCAGCATCCACGGCCAATCGACGCGATCGTTGATGAGGCTCGCGAGACGCCGGATCTCGGTCTCGGCGGGGTCGGCGCGGTCATAATATTGCGCGGCGAACAGGATCCCGCCGAGCAGCAGCACCGTATCGATCGACGACAATTCGGTGGTCTCGAAGCGGTGCCCGCGCGCCATGTCGATGAAGTGGTAGAAGAAGCCGCGGTGGCCGGTGACGCCCGCCTTGCCAGAGCCCTGCGGCGCATAAGCGAAGAAGCGCAGCGTGGTGAGCGTGCGGTCACGCGCTGCGGCACGGCTGATCCACCCCCGCTCGGCCCCAATGGCGTAGGCGTTGAGCGCGAACCCGACCGCGGCGATCGAGCAGAAACTCTTCGCCGGCCAGCGATCGGGGACCAGCCCGTTGGCGGGATTGGCGACGTCCCAGAACCACTGAAACGTGCGCCGCTCGAGGTCGTCGACCGAAAAGCCGCGCCGCGCCGCCGCGGTCGCGCCGCCGCCCAGCGCGGCGAGCGACGCGGCCGCGCCAAGCCCGCCAAATTCGCGCCTCGTATACATTCGGTCCGCTCCGGCCCCCGCCCAGCAAATGAAACCCGCGCCGCTCCTTCGGACGGCGCGGGAAGAGAGCTTAGAAGCGATAGGCAGCTCCAAACTGGAAACTGCGTGGCGGACCCGCCAAGCTGTTGGGGATTCCAAAGTTGCTGTTGATTTCGGGAAGCCGAGGAATAAAGCCATCAGCACCGCCGAAATTGGCGCGGTTGAGAACGTTGAACACTTCCGCCGACAACGTGAACACGTGACTATTGAACAACTTAAAGTCTTTTTGGGCCCGCAGATCGATCTGTAGGAAATGAGGGATGTTGCCGACATTTCCAGGGAAGCGAGTATCGCGAGCGCCGAAGCCACGCGACGCGTCGATCACGTTGAACGGCGCGCCTGACCCATAAGTGATGAGCGTCGACAGCTTGGTGTCGAAGGGCACATCGACGATGCCGTTGGCAACGAGATGGTGGCGCTCGCCATTATTGGGGACGAAGGGTCGATCCTCAATGTTCGGGAAATCGAAATTGAATTCGCTCCCGCGACCCTTCGAACGAGCGTAAGTGTAGGCGATCCCACCTCCCCAACCCGACAGGGCAGAATACGGTTTGTCGACCGTGACAAAGATGCCGTGGTAGCGCGTTCTGCGCGTGTTGAACGCGGCGACCGCGTTCCCGTAGCCATTCGTCAACGGAATGAAATCATAGAACCCATCAGGATTGGTCGCCACCGTTCGATTGAGCGGTGCATAACCGACCTGATTTTTGCCGATGACGTAATTATACGTGACCGACGTGCGCAAAACACCGAACCGTTGCCGGATACCAATGCTGAACTGATCGGTTAGCGGCGATTTGAAATCATTGGGAATCAACCGCAGTTCGTCTGTCCCAGGAGCGGTTGGATCAGCAGCGAGGCTTGTGAGCAGCGCCTGAAATCCCGCCGGGGTGAGATACGTCGGATTGAACTGAATGGTGGCCCGGCCATCGCGCGGCAACCCATCGCGCGAAAATTGCAGATTACCGCGGCGGAACTGCGTCAGAAGCGTTTCTTCGGCCGCGTTACGAAACAGAGCGCGATCATAATAACGTCCGTAACCGCCGAAGATGACGGTCCGCTGATCGGCATTGACGTCATAGCTGAAGCCGACTCGCGGCTGGAATTGATCATAATCGGCTTTGCGATTGTGCCCCGTCGAAATATAATTTTCGACATTGAAGAACGACGGCTGGATTCGCGGATCGAGTGCCAAAAGTCGCAAAGCCGCAACCGCGCGAGCCGGGGTTACAAACTGATTGTTCTTGCCGTTTGAATCAAAGTCCCAGCGTAGTCCAGCGTTGATCGTCAGATGCTCGTCCACGGCCCAGTCATCCTGCGCGAAGAGGCCAATTTGAGTAGTCTTGGCTGAAATCCTCGGGTCGCCGCCGCCGAAATTGACCTCGAACGGCTGAGTGAAGTTCAGATCGTCGGCGGTGGTGGCCGTGCCGCGGTTGTCGATCCGGAATTGGAATTCGGGATTGCTATTTTGGGCGTTCAGGACATCGTATTTCTGGAACGACAGCTTAGCCCCAACCTTGATCAGATGAGTCCCCCACGATTCGATCGGATCGAACCCTAGATTGTCACGGAAGGTCAGTCCGCCCTGACGAATCTTTTGGAAACCCGGGCGACCGCCGACTGCAATGACACCTTGAAAGTTCTGGCCGAACGTGTCGCCTGCGGCGGTTCCGAACTGAAGATTCGAACGCAGATAGTCGGCAGTGAATTCGTTAAGGAAGCCGTTTCCTTGGAGTTGATGCCGTAGTTTCGTCGTGTATGTGTCGTTGGCGATGTCGGTCCCGCGCTCCCGTGCGGCGGTACCGCCGAAGTCGCGCAAATCGGTTTCCTTGCGGACGCTCGCGCTTAATTCTATCTGCTGGTTTTCGGTGACCTTCCAGTCCAGTTTGGCGAAGCCGAGATGTTCGCGAAATGGCGATGTAAAGGTTCCGGCGAAGGAGTTGACGTCGAAGGGAACCTGGGCTTGCAGCGCGGGGCCCCCGCCCGGAATCACAGTTTGCGACCGACTTTGGATGTTGCCTTCATAGTTCACAAAGAAAAACATCCTGTCGCGGATGATCGGGCCGCCCAACGCGGCCCCGAATTGGTAGCGCTTGAGATCGGGCTTGGGGTCGCCGCGCTTTTCCGTGAAATAGTCGCGCGCGATTAGGCTTTTGTTCTGAAAACTGCCGAACGCCTGGCCGTGAAACTCATTGGTCCCTGACTTGGTCACTGCAGTGATGATTGACGTGCCCGCATCCTCATATTCAGCCTTGAAGTTGGAGGTGAGGACTCGAAATTCCTGGATCGCCAATTGCGAAAAGGGATTGCCGCGGCTTGCGTCCTGCCCGACCAGACCACCCTGTTGAATATTGCTCTTCAGACTAACCCCGTCGATGAAAACGTTTACCTGAGGGCTGCTGGTCGATTCTCCATCGGGGTTGCCGCCGACGCCGCCACCGGAGAAAGTCCGGCGGGTTTCATTATTGGCGACGGTCACCCCTGGCGCGAGTGCCGCGAAGTTGAGAAAGTTGCGGTTGTTTTGCGGCAGATTCTCGATCTGCTGGCGCGATACATTGGTCGCGACTTCAGACGTCTTTGTTTCCGCCAAGCGTCGGCCGGTAACGACAATGACGCCGCGCTCATCAGCGTTTGCCGCCGCCCCGCCGATAACTGGCGCTACCGGAGCTAGATCGAGCGTTGCACTTTGCGCAACCTCGACAATCACTCGTTCCTCGACCGTTGCCCCGCCGATGGTCGACGAAATGACGTAAGGCGCGGCGCGAAGGCCCGTCAACGCGTACGATCCGTCGGTCGCGGTTCGGGCTGTCACTGTCTGGTTGGTCCCCTCGTTACGCGCGGTGACGGTCGCGCCCGCGACCGGCGCGCCTGCCGCGTCGCGGACCACGCCGCGGACCGTGGATGTCGTCGTCTGAGCCGCCGCCGGGACCGCGCTGATGGCGGTCATGGTCAATGACGAAGCCCCGAGCATTACAGCGCGAAGCAAGGCGGTACGGGTCGCGAACGTCATGATATTGTCCCCTCTTTCAAAGCAAAATCGTTCAATCTTTTGGGTCGTGATGGCGTGGCGGCGTCGCGCTGGGTCGAGTCGCGTTCGACCAGTTGCGGCGACAGAATCGTGGTGCGTGCCGCGAGCTCGGCGCCGCTCAGCAGCGCGATCAAGTTTGACGCCGCGGTCGCGCCGAGTTCCGCGATGCGGACGTTCATGGTGGTCAACGCCGGCGAAATATAATGCGCGACCGGAATGTCGTCGAACCCGGCCACTCCGATCTGCTCGCCGATCGCGATCCCCGCTTCCTCAAGCACGCAGCAACATCCGACCGCCATCATGTCATTGGCACACAAAATCGCATCGACCGGCAACCGCCCGGCAATCAGCAGTCGCGCTGCCTCGGCGCCGCTGCTCTCGCTGAAATCGCCCGGAATGACGATCGGGTCGCGTTCGCCCGTCAGCTCGATCAGCGCGGCGCGAAAGCCCGCCTGCCGCGCCATCGAATCGCGATTATGGCGTGGTCCCGAAACGAACGCAATGCGGCGGTAGCCGCGCTCGACGAGATGGCGGGTCATGGTCCGCGCGGCACCGTCATTGTCGATTCCCACGCTGGCGATGCCCGGGATCGCGTCGCTGCAATTGAGCAGAACTGCCGGGAGCACGGGGGACAAGGCCTCGAACAACCGCTCGCGCGCAATATCGGGGGTCATCACCAGCAGACCATCGACGCGCCCGCGCATCGCGCGCACGGCGTGGGCCGCCTCGTGCGGGTTGCCGTGCATGTTGCCGAGCAGCAGCTGGAGCCCGTGACTGTGCGCAATGCGATCGATCCCGCGCACCAGCTCACTGAAGAATTCGCCGAACAAATCGGGCAGCACGACCCCGATCGCGTCGGTCTTGCGGCGCGTCAGGCTGCGCGCGCCCCAGTGCGGGACATAGCTTAAGGCAGCAGCAGCGGCCTCGACCCGGGCGCGCGTCTCGGGGGTGACATTGTCGTGGCGATTGAGGGCGCGCGACGCCGAAGCGACCGATACGCCCGCTTGCCGCGCCACATCGCGAATGGTTGCCATCGCGCTCCCCCCGGGCCCCCGCGATCTGACGTCGTCGGTGGGCAGTTCCGCCCCGCCAAGCATTTGGGACGCCCTAGATGTAACCGGTTACATCGACTTCCGACAAGTCACCATATGATCACAGTTTTGTCGCCGTTTTTGGTCGTTTACTGACCAAACAGGGCGTCGCCACCGGGGGCGAACAAATGAATATGGGCGGGATCGGGGACAAGGTGGACAATCTCCCCTTCGCTGACCCGCGCGGGTTCGACTTGATGCCAGATCAAGCCCGGGTCGCCTTCGGCCGATCGCTGAAGATGGATATTGATGCTGCTGCCGAGCCGCTCGATGAAATTTGCGCGGACGGCGAGCCCCGCATCGCTGGTCGCGCGCCAATGCTCGGGGCGGACCCCGATCGTCAGCGGGGCGCCAAGTGCGGTCGCGCTGTTGACGGGCAGTGCGATGCGCTCTCCACCAGCGAGGAGGAGCGCGCGCCCCTCGGCGCCATCGTCAACCACTTCGCCCGATAGGAAATTCATTTGCGGCGACCCGAGGAATCCGGCGACGAACTGATTGGCGGGATGGTCGTACAGGTCGCCCGGAGTGCCGACCTGCTCGACCCGCCCTTCGCGCATCACGACGATGCGGTCGGCCAGCGTCATCGCCTCGACCTGGTCGTGGGTGACATAGACCGTGGTCGTGCCGAGCGTCTTGTGGAGAGCTGCGAATTCGAAGCGCATGCGATTGCGCAACGACGCATCAAGGTTGGACAAGGGTTCGTCGAACAGGAACACGTCGGGCTGGCGAACGATTGCGCGACCGATCGCCACGCGCTGGCGTTGGCCGCCCGACAAGGCCGCCGGCTTTCGCTCGAGATAGTCGTCGAGCCCGAGAATATTGGACGCGCGGCGCACGGCCTCGTTGATTTCTCGCGCCGGGCGTTTGGCGAGGCGGAGCGCGAACGCCATGTTTTCGTACACGCTGAGGTGGGGGTAAAGCGCGTAGGACTGGAACACCATCGCGATCCCGCGCTGGGCCGGGGGCAGTTGATCGACCCGCCGGTCGCCAATCGAAATCGTCCCCGAATCGAGTTGATCGAGCCCGGCGATGGCCCGCAGCAGGGTCGATTTCCCGCATCCCGATGCCCCAACGATGACGCAGAATTCGCCGTCTGCGACGGTCAGGCTAACCCCCTTGAGCACCTGCGTCGTGCCATAGGACTTCACTGCTTGCTCGATTGTCAGGCCCGCCACGAACGCCTCCCCACACCTCCATCACGCCCGAAGCGCGATGGTCTTGAAGCGCCAACGTTTCATAGACGCGCCGCGACTGCAATCCTTCGCGAAGTTCGGATGGCTTGCAACGGCATCCAGGTGCGAAAGGCCGGCGCTTTCAAAAGGCCGAACACTTATCGAAAGGCCTCGGCGAACGCCGCCGCGGCGCCCCACAGCCCCGGCTGGGGATGAGTCACGAGCTTGACCGGGATCGCCTCCATGCGCCGCTCGAAACGCCCCTTGGCGACGAAGCGGTCGCGGAAACCCGAGGTGGGAAGATAATCGCGCAATCGATAGCCAAGCCCCCCCGCGACGACGACACTGTTCGCGCCATGCGCCAGCGCAAGGTCCCCCGCGATCGCACCGAGCGAGAGGCAGAACCGGCCAAGCGCCGCCGCCGCCAATGCGTCGCTGCCGTCCAGCGCCGCGCTCCACAGCGCCTTGTCGTCGGCTGGTGTCATGGGGCGGGCCTCGATCGCGGCCAATGCCTGATGAATGTTGACCAGGCCCGGTCCGCTCACGATCCGCTCGACCGACACGCGGCGAAAGCTGCGGCGAAGATGCGCCAGGATCTGATCCTCCAGACCGTCAAGCGGCGCGAAATCGACATGCCCTCCTTCGGTCTCGATGACATGGGCGCGCCCTTCGGCGAACAGCAGTTGGGCGACCCCGAGCCCGGTACCGGGCCCGATCACGGTGACCACACCGTCGCGCGGAGGTGATCCCGGCGGCCCGCATATGTCGAGGAAATGTTCGCCGCCGAGCCCTGCGACCGCATAAGCGATGGCGCCGAAATCGTTGACGATCCAATGGTCGGACAGTCCAAGCTCGCGATCCATCAGCGCCGGTCGGATAATCCACGGATTGTTGGTGAGGCCGAGGACTTCTCCGCCGACCGGCCCGGCGAACGCCATCCCCAGCGCCTGCGGCCGCGCCGCGCCGACACGCCGTACGAACTCTTCCCACGCCGAGCGAAAACTGGCGAATTCGGCGGTCTTCAGCGTGACGCATGGGCCAAGCGCCACCACGGCCCCGGCGTCGATTTCGGCCAAAGCAAAGCGGGCGTGGGTTCCCCCGATATCCGCAACGGCAATCGATCTGGTCACGTCATTTCCTTTGCCGGTCAGCACCCGCGCCAGCCCGCGACCTCATGTACACCATGTCGCATGATTGCCGACGCCGTTGGCAGAGTGCCAATTGCAATGTTCAAGTTCCCAACCTTCACCATGCTTTGCCGCGACCCGGCAAGCTGCCGGACCCGATGGATTATCGCAATGCAATAACCGTACCGTGCGTCGATTGCGCTTTCTTGCGGACTTTATCTTAGCTGATCGCCGATCCCGCGCCCGCGCGGGAGGGAGAGCCAGTGCGCAGCCGGAGGAGGCTGAGGCCCGCTGCAATCGCCGCCGTAAGAGCTGCGGCGGTGAGGAGGCCAGACGAGGCGCGAACGCCGGCGATGTGGAAGGCGCCAGCCACCGCCACCGCACCCCCGGTCTGGCCCAGCAGGCGCGCCGTCGCCAGCAATCCTCCGGCAGCGCCCGAGCGTGGTCGCGGCGCGGCGACCAGGATGGTCCGGTTGTTGGGGGACTGGAAAAACCCGAAGCCCATTCCGCACAGCGCCATGCGCCAGACGATGTCGACATTAGACGGCTCTGCGGCCAGCCGGGAAAGGGCGAAGAGGCCCACCGCGAAAAGCGCCAGCCCGATCCCGCCCAACAAGCCCGCCGGATGCCGATCGGCAAGACGCCCGGCGATCGGCGCGGTGAGCCCGACGGCAATTGGCCACGGGGTCATCAGCAAACCGGTCTCGACAACGCTGCGCCCAAGCGACGCCTGCAGCATGAAAGGCAGGCTGAGATAGGCCAGCATCTGCGCCGCGAAGGACACGACCGAGGTGGCGATCGACAGCCGCATGACGGGAATCCGGAGCAGGTCGAGTGGCACCAACGGAGCGGGGTCGTGCCACTCGCGCCGCACCAGCACGGCTCCCGCGATCAGTCCCACCCCGACCAGCGGCAGCCCCGCCGCCGCACCGGCTCGCGCGGCGGTTTCGGCGCCGAAGGTGATCAAGCCGAGCGCGGCTCCGCTGAGCAATGCCGACAGCCAGTCGAAAGCCCCCTCATGCCCGCGCCGATCGGGAAGCGCGCGCAAAGCGAGGACAAAGGCAGCGACGCCGATCGGCAAATTTATGAGGAACAACCACGGCCATGGCCCGACACTCAGGATCAGTGCCGCCAAGGTCGGTCCGGTCGCGGCCGACACCGACAAGACCATGGCGTTGTAACCGATTCCGCGCCCAAGCTTTTCCGCTGGATAGATTGCCCGCAACAAAGCGGCGTTCATGCTCATGATCCCCGCTGCGCCGCAGCCCTGGACGACGCGCGCGGTAATGAGCATGCCGAAGCTGCCGGACAGCGCGCACAGACCCGATCCGACGACGAACAACAGCAAGCTCGGCAAATAGACGCGGCGATACCCGATCTTGTCGCCCAGCGCCGCCAGCGGCAGCAGCAGAACCGTGATCGTCACCTGATAGGCATTGACGATCCAGATCGACGAGGCCGGCGAGGCGCCGAGCGCACGGCCGATGCTGGGCAGTGCCACATTGGCGATCGCGCTGTCGAGGACCGCCGTGAAGATCGCCAGCCAAATGGCGGCCGCGGCCCAATAACGGCGCGGCGAAGGCAAGCCCTCTTCCCGGTCGGGGGCCGATGACATGACGGGCAAATTCAAACCTTGATTGTCGGCATCGTGAAGCAACGATCCTTCGAGGGACAGTTCGTGGCGGAGCGGGAGGGATTCGAACCCTCGATGGGCTTTTGACCCATACTCACTTTCCAGGCGAGCGCCTTCGACCACTCGGCCACCGCTCCGCATGCTTGGAGGGTCGCGCCATAGGCAGTCGAGCGCGGCGGGGCAAGCCGGCCGGGACGCTTGCCGCCACCGCCCTTGCCCCTCTATGCCACGCGGGCCATGCCGCGCCGCTTCGATCATCCCCCAAGCCTCGATGAGATGGCGGCATTGGCCGGCGACGCACTGGCAGAAATGCCCGCGCCGTTTGCGGCCCACCTTGTCGGGGTCGCGGTACGGGTCGAGGAAATCGCCGATGCGCAATTGCTCGCCGAATTGGGGATCGATCATCCGCTCGACCTCACCGGAGTCTATGAAGGCGTGCCGATCGGCGAGCGCAGCAGCACGATGTCGGGGACGATGCCCGATCGCATCAGGCTGTTTCGCCGGGCCATCCTCGACGAATGGATCGAGGGCGGCGAAGCGCTCGAGCATCTTGTACGCCATGTGCTGATCCATGAGATCGGGCATCATTTCGGGCTCAGCGACGCCGACATCGACGCCATCGAGCAAGGGCCGTGACGTTGCTGGCGATCAAGCAAGCGACGCTGGCGCGCGGCGGGCGCGTGCTGTTCGAAGCGCTCGACCTCGCGCTTGCGCCGGGCGAGGCGGCGTTGATCACCGGCCCCAATGGCTGCGGCAAATCGAGTCTGATCCGGATGGTCGCCGGCCTGCTCCTCCCGAGCGCGGGCCACATCGCGCGCGGTGCGGTGGCGCTGGCCGATGATGCGCTGGCGCTCGATCGCGAGCGGCCGCTCGCCGCGGCACTCGCCTTTTGGGGCGGACCCCGGCTCCGCGCGGCAATGTTGGCGTTCGACCTCGACCGACTGGCCGACGTCCCGGTGCGCTTGCTCTCGACCGGGCAGGCGCGGCGCGCGCGGCTGGCGCGGGTGATGGCGAGCGGCGCGCGATTATGGTTGCTCGACGAGCCGCTCAACGGGCTCGACCGCGACGGCGAAGCGCGGCTCGATCGCGTAATTGCGGCGCATCGCGCTGACGGCGGCGCGGTGCTGGCCGCGAGCCATGCCGCGCTCGCCGGGTCGTGGCGCGAGGTGGCGCTTTGAGGCTGGTCGCACGCGAAGTCCGACGTGGCCTGAGCGGAGGCGCGTGGCTGCCGGTCGCCTTCTTCATGCTGGTCGCGACGATCGTTCCCTTCGCGATCGGCCCCGATGCGCGGCTGCTCGCGCGGATCGGCGGCGGGACGTTGTGGATCGCCGCCCTGACCGCGGCGCTCCTGCCGATCGAGCGGCTGATCGAACCCGATCGGGCCGATGGCGTGCTCGATCAATATTCGCTCGCCGGGATAAGCGAGGAAGCCGTCGCGACGGGCAAGATCGTCGCGCACTGGTTGACCTTCGGCCCGTTGCTGTTGATCGCGGCGGTGCCGGCGAGCGTGATGGTCGGGCTCGACGGGGCGGCGTTGGGGCGCGCGCTGGTGGCCCTTGCGATCGGCACCCCGGCGCTGGCCGGCCTGGCGGTCACAGTGGCGGCGCTGACCGCGGGCTTGCCGCGTGCGAGCGCGCTGGCTGGATTGTTGCTGATGCCCCTGGCGGTGCCGCTGCTGATCTTCGGTGCCACGGCATCGAGCAATGGTGGTTCGGCGCTCAAGCTCGAGGCTGCGGTCGCCTTGCTGACGCTTGCCGGGGCGCCGTTCGTGACCGGGGCGGCAATTCGCGCCGCGCGAACCTAGTCCCGCGCCCAGCGCGCGAAGATCGCGGTCGGAAGGAGCAGGCCGCGCGATTCCTCGCGCACCGCCATTTCGCCGCACTCGATTTGGCCGCCGAGCCCGGCGGTAAGGTGGCGGAGGAGCTCCCCGATCGCCAGCGCCGACATCCGTACTGCATAGACCGTCAGCACTAGAAAACGGCTGTCGTCGTCGAGCAAGCGGACGCAATCGGCGAGCAAGGGCGCAAGATGATCCTCGAGCCGCCACAGCTCGCCCGTCGGGCCACGCCCGAACTTTGGCGGATCGAGCAGGATACCGTCATAGCGCCGCTCGCGGCGGACCTCGCGCGCGGTAAACTTGGCGGCATCATCGACGATCCAGCGGATCGGCTTGTCGCCCATCCCCGACAGCATGGCATTGGCACGCCCGCCCTCGACCGATTTCTTCGAGGCATCGACGTGGACCATTCGCGCCCTGGCGTCGGCCAGCGACAGTGTCCCCACTCCGGTATAGCCGAACAGGTTCAAGACGTCGGCGTCGGCCGAGCGGGCGCGCATGAAATCCCATTGGGGAGCCATGTCGGGGAAGAAGCCGAGGTGGCGGAAGGGAGTCAGGCTGGCGTGGAAGCGGACCGCGCCGCGTGACAGCGGCCAAGTGGCTGGCACCGGCCGATGCTGGACCCAGCGTCCGCCGCCGTCCTCGTCCGATCCGGGGACGAAGGTCGCGTCGGGCGCCCATTCGTCGAGCGCCGGGGCCCACATCGCCTGGGGTTCGGGGCGGACCACGGTGATCTCGCCATAGCGTTCCCATTTCTGGCCGTGCCCGCTGTCGATCAGCCCCCAGTCGGCCCACGGCTCGGCGACGATGGTCTTCAAGTCGGCGAGGCTCATGCGGCGCCGCTCATGCTGCAAGCGCGATCTTGCCGCCGATCGCCGCGCTTGCCCGGGGTCCCGACAGCATCGCCTGCCCGGCAGCGCGCGCCGCGGCGGCATTGACCCCGCGCAGTTCGGCGAGCATCTCGTCGAGGGTCATGATGCGTCCGAAAATCTCGATCGAGCGGGCGATCGAATCGGCGCGGCCCTGCGGGGTCTCGAGGCTCATCAACAAACCCGCCTCGACCTGGGCGCGGGCGCGCTTCAACTCGGCCTCGGTGAGATCCTCGGCGGCCTGCGTCACACAATCGCGGGCCAGCGCCAGCGCCTCGGCGGCGCGCGCCTTGTCGGTCGACAGATTGACCCCGAACAGCCCGGTCTCGGCAAAGCCCTGGGTCCAGGCGTAGATGGAGTAGGCCAGCCCGCGATCCTCGCGCAATTGCTGGAACAGCCGCGACGACATGCCCCCGCCGACGGCTTGCGCGAACAAGGCCAGCGCCGGGGCGTCGGGATGGGACGAGGACAGCCCGGAATGAGCGAAGGCGAGATGCGTTTGCTCGGCGGCGCGGCGGTCCTGGCGCGTTCCCCCAGTGAAGTTGGCGAGCGCGATCGGCGGCGGCGGCGCGCTGCCGAGGTCGCCGAACAGGCTTTCGGCGAGGATGAGGATGTGGTCCGGATCGACCTTGCCTGCCGCGGCGATGACCAGTCGCTCGGGGCGGTATTGCTCGGCCAGCCAGGTTACGCAGTCATCGCGGGTGATGGCGGTGATGGTCGGCTCGCGGCCCAGCACGGGGCGCGCGACGGGCTGGTCGCCATAGGCTGCCTCGAACAGATAATCGTGGATCAGATCGTCGGGCGCATCGAGGCATTCGCCGAGCTCGGACAAGATGACCAGTTTCTCGCGCTCGAGTTCGGCCTCGTCGAGCTTGGGCGCCCGGACAAGATCCGCGATAAGCTCGAGCGCGAGCCCGACGTCGGGGCTGAGCGTGCGGGCGTGGAACACCGTCTGGTCGCGCGCGGTCCACGCATTCAACGACCCGCCGACATCCTCGATCGCCTCCGCGATGCCGCGCGCGTCGCGCCCGCGCGCGCCCTTGAACACCATATGCTCGACGAGGTGGGCGAGGCCCCCCTTGCCATCGTCTTCGGAGCGCGAGCCGACCGCCGCATAGAGCCCGATCGAGGCCGACTGCGCGCCTTCCATCGGATCGATCGCAACAGTCACGCCATTGGCGAGGCGGGTCAGATCAGCCATTTTTCGGCCCCAGATCGCGCTCGCGCCGCTTGAGGGCGAGGACATAAATCAGCGCGGCTGCGGCGGCAAAGGTGAACCATTGAACGGCATAGCTCAGATGATTGTTGGAGATCGTGTCGGGTGACGGCACCGCGCTGGCCATCAGCCCGGGGCCTGGTGCAGCAGCGACGAGCCGCATCCGCGACGTGCTGTCGGGAGCGATCACGCCGCTGACCAGCCCGCCCTTATAATCATGCCCGGCGTTGGGGTTTTTCGACCAGCCAAGCTCGACCGCCATCCCCGGACCCTCGGCGCCGACACGGCAGTCGGCGATAACGAGGAAGCCGGGATCGCCATCGCGGTCCTGCCCCGCGGCGGTGCGGAAGCCGGTCACCGACAGGCAATGGCCGGTGGCGGAGCGGTAGAGCGGCAGCGGTCCGCCGAACGGCGCCGTCGGCCAGGCGATCGGCGGTTGATTGCGCGCGGCGCCGAGCGTGTGGAGCAGTGCCAGCTTCTCCTGCCGGCGCTGGAGTTGCCAGAAGCCGAGTCCGATCATCGTCGCGATGGCGGCGGCAACGAGGATGGTCGGGATCAGCGGCCACTTGCGGATCATTTGCTCAACCGTCCCTCGCCCGCCTGGTGGTGATAGATTTGGTGCATCAACGCAGCTTTGCCGAAGCGCAGGCCCGCGAGCGTCAGCGCGATCATCACCGGCAGCCAGATAAGATGGACCCACCACGGCGGGCTGTAGGCGAGGTCGACGGCAATCGCGGCGACCGCGACAATCGTCCCGACGATCAGGATCAGGAATGCCGCCGGGCCATCGGCGACATCGATCGCGGCGAAATCGAGCCCGCAGGCACGGCACGTCGGGGCGAAGCGCGCGGTCCCGGCGAACAGGGTCTTGGCGCCGCAGCGTGGGCAAAGGCCGCCGAGAGTCGATGCCGCCAGCGATGGCGCGGTGACCGCCAGCGGCGCGTCGCTCATCAACCGTGGATCGGCGCGCCCCAGCCGCCCCAGACATAGATTGAGATGAACAGGAACAGCCACACCACGTCGACGAAGTGCCAATACCAGGCGGCGGCTTCGAACCCGAAGTGCGCCTTGGGGGTAAAGTCGCCACGCTTGGCGCGCAGATAGCAGATGATCAAAAAGATCGTCCCGACAAGGACATGAAAGCCGTGAAAGCCCGTCGCCATGAAAAAGGTCGCGCCATAGACATTGCCTTTGAACGCGAACGGCGCGTGGATATATTCATAGGCCTGGATGCTGGTGAACAGCATGCCGAGCAGGATCGTCGCCAGCAGGCCCTTCTTCAGCCCGTCGCGGTCGCCGTGGATCAGCGCATGATGCGCCCACGTCACGGTCGTACCCGAGCACAGCAAAATCAGCGTGTTGAGCAACGGGAAGGCGAACGGGTTGAGGACTTCGATCCCCTTGAACGGCCATTGGGCGTGTTGCGCGACATTGGCGATGACCTGCGCGGAGCCATCGACGATCTCGATCGGGGCGGGAAACAGTGCCGACGAAAAGAACGCCCAGAACCAGGCGACGAAGAACATCACTTCGGACGCGATGAACAGGATCATCCCGTAGCGCAGGTGGAGCTGGACGACGGGGGTGTGATCGCCGGCCTTGCCCTCGCGGATCACGTCACTCCACCAGCTGAACATCACGCCCAGCACCCCCGCCACGCCGAGCAGGAAGACGAACTTGCCATAGGGATTGGCATGCATCCACATCACCGCGCCGCCGGTGAGCGCAAGCGCCGCGAATGCGCCGATTAGCGGCCAGGCACTGGCCGGCAGAATGTGATAATCATGGTTCTTAGTGCCGGCCATCGCTCGCTTCCTCGATTTTCCTTCGCAGCGCTCTAGCCGCCGCGCGCCGAATTTTCCACCGGGTAAAATGTATAGCTCAAGGTAATTTCATCGATGTCGCGGGTTGCGGGATCGGTGCGCAACTTGGGATCGACGAAGAACACCACCGGCATGCGCACGCGTTCGCCCGGCTTGAGCGTCTGTTCGGTGAAGCAAAAGCATTCGATCTTCGAAAAATAGCGTCCGGCCTGCTCCGGGGTGACGTTGAAGATCGCCTGCCCGGTGGTCGAGCGCGCGGTGTAATTCTGCGCGTCATAATAGATCGTCGTGCGCTCGCCGGGATGGATTCGGACGGTTTCCTGTTCGGGGACGAACTTCCACGGCAGGGTCGCCGAAATATTGGCGTCGAAGCGCACCCCGATCTCGCCCGTGACGGCGCCGGGGGCGACCTCGGCGCGCTGGGGCGTGCCGTCGAACCCCGTCGCCTGGCAAAACGCGCGATAAAGCGGGACTGAAGCAAAGGCCAGGGCCAGCATCGCCAGGCCGAACAACCCTGCGCGCAACGCCACGGTACGGTTGCGGCGCGCGATGCTGCTCACCGGTTGATCGCCATCTTGGCAATCGTGATGGCAAACATCAGCACCACGAACGCGCCGAGCAGCAACGCCATGATCCGCGCGCGATCACGCTGCCGGGCCTGGATCTGCTGCTGCTCGGGAAGCGGATCGGGCGGGGTCATGCAAAGATCCAGCGGTCGGCAACGAGCGCGCCGAACAATGCGAACAGGTAGATGATCGAATAAGCGAACAGGCGCTTTTCGGGCTTCATCGCGACCGGCGCGGTGGCGCGATTGGCGAGCACGAACAGCGTGAGAACGGCAAAGATCGCGTTGAGCGCGAGCGACGCGAAGCCGTAAATCCAGCCGGTCAGCCCAAGCGCCCACGGCGCGATCGCCGCGGCGACCATCGGGATGGTGTAGAAAGCGATGTGGCGGCGGGTGGTGGTCAGGCCCGACACCACTGGCAGCATCGGCACTCCGGCGTTGGCGTAATCGGTCTTTACAAACAACGACAGCGCCCAGAAGTGCGGCGGGGTCCACAGGAAGATGATCGCGAACAACAGCAGCGGCAGGGCCGACACGTCGCCCGTCGCCGCCGCCCAGCCGATCAGCGGCGGAAAAGCCCCCGCGGCGCCGCCGATGACGATGTTCTGCGGGGTGCGCCGCTTGAGCCACACGGTATAAATCAACACGTAGAACAGGATCGACGCGGCAAGGATGCCGGCGGCGAGATAATTGGTCGCAAGCCCCATCAAGATGACCGAGAAAGCGGCCAGCCCGACCCCGAAATGGAGCGCGGTCTGACGCTCCATCCGTCCGGCGGGAAGCGGACGATTGGCGGTGCGTTTCATCTTGCCGTCGAGGTCCGCCTCATACCATTGGTTGAGCGCCCCCGCCGCGCCCGCGCCAAGCGCGATGCACAACACTGCGGCAAAGCCGAGCACGGGGTGCACCGCGCCGGGCGCGGCGAGCAGCCCACACAGGCCGGTGAACACGACCAGGCTCATCACGCGCGGCTTGGTCAGCGCGAACAGGTCGCGTGCCGAGGCCGGAAGGACGGAGTCAGTGGGAACGGTGAGGCTGGTCACGGACGCGCCTATAAGCGCTTGGCGGCGAATGCAAAAGCCCATCTGGCTTATCGCAAGGAGGCGCTATGGTGCGGACCATGACCAAGCGAATCATCCTCGCCGCGCTCGCCGCATGCCTTGCCGCCGCCCCTGCCCTCGCCCAGCCCGCGCCCGCCGTCGCAACCGCGCCCAAGGACGACCTCGTTCATGTGCGGATCGAGACCGCGGCGGGGGCGATCGTGGTTGCGCTCGATCGCGGGCACGCGCCGCTGACGGTGGCCAACTTTCTTGCCTACGTCGATGGCCACAAGTTCGACGGCGAAGCATTTTACCGCGCCATGCCCTATGGCGCGGGCGGGCTGATCCAGGGCGGGGTCACCAGCGATGCGCGCAAGCTGCGTCCCCCGGTGGCGCATGAATCGACGACCACGACGGGGCTCAAGAACCTTGCGGGCAGCCTGGTCATGGCGCGTCTGGAGCCGGGCAGCGCGCGGTCGGATTTCTTTATCCTGACGACCGACGTTCCGGCGTTCGACGCCTCGGCGAGCGATCCGGGCTTTGCCGTGTTCGGGCGGGTGACCGAGGGGATGGAGGTGGTCAAGGCGATCTTCGCCGCGCCGCGATCGCCGACCAAGGGGGTCGGGGTGATGAAAGGCCAGATGCTCGACCCGCCGGTGCGGATCGTCAAGGCGGCGCGAGTCGCAGGCTCGCCGCGGGGTTGAAACGCGCGCGGACAGGCCCTTACGTTCACTAATGTCGCCGGGCGCGCTACCATTTCGACGGAGTTCGCAGCGGTCATCGAGGATCGTGCGGGGATCGACGATGCGAAAGAGCAACGTCATCATGACAGCTTGCCCGCCTGTAGGAAAAGGATTTTTTCGCGTTTAGCCTGTCGCCGTCGGGGAGCTATCCGCGGGGACGAGGGTTTTTGCCTGTGCGAGCAACGAGGAGAATGGCATGATCCGATCGATGGTGATGGGCGCGGTCGCCGGGCAGCGCGCGATGACCCCGCTGGCGGCGGTCGCCGTGGCGGCGGCGCGGGACGAACTGCCGCGCGACAATGGCGCGCCAAAGGTGATCGGCGCGCGGCTAGTCGCGACCGGGGCGGTCGCCATCGCGGTCGCCGAAATGGTCGGCGACAAGTGGCGCAAGGCCCCCGACCGGATCGTGATGTCGGGCCAGGCGGCGCGGATCGCCACCGGCGCGATCGCCGGCGCCGCGCTCGCCCCGCGCGAGCAGCGGACATGGGCGGCGCTGGCGGGCGCGGCGACGACGGTGGCGGCGTCGCAGATCGGCTGGCGGCTGCGCTGCGCGGCAATGCGCCGCTGGGGCCAGGCCCGCACCGGCTTCGTCGAGGACGCGCTGGTGCTGGCCAGCGCGGTGGCGATCGTGCGCGGTGGGGTGAGCAAGCCGCGCTAGCGCTATCGACGGCCACGGAGATGGCGTGAGGAGCGGAACCTGCAAATTGCTGAACGTCTGCTATGGGGTGGGAAGCAGCCTGTTTCCTAATTGGGATATTGCGGAGATAGGTTAGGTTCCACAAGTTCCTCGCCGAACACCCATTCAACGAAGAGCGGGTGCAAATCTCGACCGGAAGACGCTTCCATTGCTTGCTCCAAGTCGGCGCTGGTGACCGTGCCGCCCGCGTGAGCGCGAGTATATTGGCGCAGGCCAGACCAAAATGCCGCATCGCCGAGGCGAGTGCGCAGATGATCCATGAACAGCGCGCCTTTGCTATATTGAACCGCTCGGCGCGACCCCAATGTCGGATATTGGCCATCCCACGCGAGCGGCTTGTCGAAGCCTTTTGCGCGTGCCTTGCCGAGCCGAGCCCTCGCAACTTCGAGTTCGGCTTCGTAGGCGGCGCGTCCGTAACGATGTTCCTTCCAGATTGCTGTCATAAAGGTGGCAATTCCCTCATTGAGCCAGAAATCCTTGAGCGTGGCGCAGGTTATGAGATTGCCCCACCATTGATGACTGAGCTCATGCACGATGGCCCAATCCTCTGCAGGATCGTCTTTCTTGGTGAGCAGTGCATCGACACCGAGGACCGAGTAGGTCGCTGCCTCCTGCGCCTCGTCGCCTTGGACCAAAAGCTGGCTGTACTCCGCGACCGGAAGTGGCAGCCCGGCCTTGTGGGAGAGAAAGCGGACGATTTCGCTCGTCGCGGCGAAGCGCTTCTCAAGTTCGCCTTTATCGGCGCTATCGCTCAAATAGACGAGCCTGGCCGATCCCACCTTGATGCTGCCGCGGGCAAAACGGCCAACCGCAAAGCCGTAGAGATAAGCTGAATAAGGCCGGGGTGCCTTCCAGCGATGGATTTCGCTGCCCTCGGGACCAGGCCTTTTCGCGATCATTCGGCCCACCGAAAGCGTGTCCATTCCGGCCGGGACGCGAAGGTCGAGCGAGAAAGCAGCTTTGTCGCCAAACCGATTTTGGAGACAGATCATCCAGTCGCAGGCGAAATAGCTGGTGTAGAGCGCCGTCGCCGAGCCGGCGAAGCCGCGTGCGGGACGGCCATGATAGGACAATTCGAGCTTTACCGTACGACCCCGCGGGAGCGGCTTGATCAGGTCGAAGTCGAGGTCATCGCCCCGCGAGGTGGCAACGACAGCGGTGTTGTCGAGCAGGGCACTGTCGATGCTCAGCGCATTGCCTGAGAAGCTAAGGCGCTGAACCCCGTCGCGAGTTGCGCGAAGCGTGATTGTCTCACGCCCCGTCACCGTCTTGTTTTGAATATCCGGAGTCAGCGCGAGCGCGTAACTCGTGACATCGAAATCATCGCCGCGCGGCGGGTCAGCCCGCACGGGACTTGCCAACCAAAATAGGACGATCCCTGCCAAGACTGACGTTACCGACGCTGCATGATTCACTGACGCTTCTTCCACGGCCGATTTTCACCTTAGTCTATGGCCGCTTCCGGCATCTCAATGAAAAGGCCGCCTTGCTTGCGCGAGACGGCCTTATTCATCTGTGCCGCACCGCCTAATCAATCTTGGGCAGGGTTTCGAACTGGTGGAAGGGGGGCGGGCTCGAGAGGGTCCATTCAAGCGTGGTGGCGCCTTCACCCCAGTAGTTGTCGGGCGCCTTGGGCCCACGGGCGAGCGACCAGAACAGGTTGATGAAGAAGATCACCATCCCCACCGCCATGACCATGTAGCCATAGGTCGAGACCATGTTCCATTTCTCGAACGCCGGGGTGTAGTCGGGGATGCGGCGCGGCATCCCGTCGAGCCCGAGGAAATGCTGCGGGAAGAAGATCAAATTGACGCCGATGAACATGATGAAGAAATGCGCCTTGCCAAGCGCCTCATTGTACATCCGCCCCGACATCTTGCCGAACCAGTAATAAAATCCCGCGAACAGCCCGAACACCGCGCCGAGGCTGAGGACGTAGTGGAAGTGGGCCACGACGTAATAAGTGTCGTGCATGTAATTATCGACCCCGCCATTGGCCAGCACGACCCCGGTGACGCCGCCGACGGTGAACAGGAAGATGAAGCCGATCGCCCACAGCATCGGGGTTTCGAAGCTGATCGAGCCGCCCCACATGGTCGCGATCCAGCTGAAGATCTTGA
>CAXSCF010000036.1:0-22008 GCA_964235815.1 uncultured Sphingomicrobium sp. | reverse complement strand
CATGGCCCGCGCAACCAGCCGTGGATGTGGCGCGAGGCGCGGCTGCGCGATCCGTCGGGTAATACCATCTTTCTGTATCGCGCGGGCGAAGCGCGGCGCTTCCCGCCGTGGCGGATGACGCAATAGCCCTCTCCCCTTGGGAGAGGGTTGGGTGAGGGTGACGACTTTTGGAATTTGGTCACCCTCACCCTTCCGTCGCTAACGCTCCTCCCTCCCTCTCCCAGGGGAGAGGGAAATTGGCTCCGCGTGAACACATTGATTTTGCTTTTCCTTTGGCGGTGGCAGGCATAGGCACCCACTCATGAAACGGCCCTGCTTCAAGCTCGAGATTGGCTTTCCGATGCCGCTGGCCGGGGTCGACGAGGCGGGGTGCGCGCCGCTGGCGGGGCCGGTGGTGGCGGCGGCGGTGGTGCTCGACCGCGACAAGTTTCCGCGCGGGATCGATGATTCGAAGAAATTGCCGATCGCGGCGCGCGAGGCGCTGTTCGGTCGGTTGCACAAGGTCGCGGTGATCGGGGTCGGGATCGCCTCGGTCGAGGAGATCGACACGATCAACATCT
Organism: uncultured Sphingomicrobium sp.; assembly: GCA_964235815.1. Lineage (GTDB taxonomy): Bacteria > Pseudomonadota > Alphaproteobacteria > Sphingomonadales > Sphingomonadaceae > Sphingomicrobium. Next base: position 21,448 of record CAXSCF010000036.1, on the reverse strand, counting down.
ATTGGGCGCGGATGCTGGCGATGAGCCGTGCGGTCGAGGCGCTGGGGTTCGAACCGGCGTGGGTGTTGGTCGACGGCAATGCCACCCCGCGCTGGCAGCGGCCGTCGAAGGCGATCGTCGCGGGCGATGCCAAGTGCCGATCGATCGCCGCCGCCTCGATCATCGCCAAGGTCACCCGCGACCGGATCATGGCCGAACATGCGCGGACTTATCCCGGTTATGGGTGGGAAACCAATCGCGGTTATCCGACCCCGCACCATATCCGCGCGCTCGACACGCACGGGCTGACCCCGCTTCACCGGCACAGCTTCGCCCCGGTGCGCGAGCGGCTCCAGGTAAGCCCGCCGATCGAAAATCAACAGCAGAGTCTTTCAAGCCACACCACCATCGCTTGAGTCCCCTGGGGATGGCCGGACTCAATATGTTGTGGTTGGCCGCGAGCGGATTCCTTTTGTTCCGGCATCCGGCGAGGAGCAACGCCAGGCACGTCGGCTTGACCGCGAGTCCGGGCTGACTCACTGATCGGACGGAGGGGACTTGCGCCATGAACATGATCGTTCCGGTAACGGACAAAGCGACTCGCGCTCGTCCGCGGAAGAGCTTGGACAAAGCGCACGAACTGTCGTTCGACACCATCATCGAAGACGACTGCGTCGCCGCCATGGCGCGGATGCCCGACAAGTCGGTCGACATGATCTTCGCCGATCCGCCGTACAACCTTCAGCTCCAGGGCGACCTGTTCCGGCCCGAAGGCGGGCGGGTCGATGCTTGCGACGACGAATGGGACAAGTTCGACAGCCTCGGCGCCTACGACGACTTCACCCGCGATTGGCTGGCCGAGGCGCGCCGCATCCTCAAGGATGACGGGACGATCTGGGTGATCGGAAGCTATCACAATATCTATCGGGTCGGGACATTGCTTCAGGATGCCGACTTCTGGATCTTGAACGACATCGTGTGGCGCAAGTCCAATCCGATGCCCAATTTTCGCGGTACGCGCTTTACCAACGCGCATGAAACCTTGCTGTGGTGCTCGAAGGACCAGAAAGCGAAATATACCTTTAACTATCACGCGATGAAGGCCCTCAACGACGATTTGCAGATGCGCAGCGACTGGGTGCTGCCGATTTGTGGCGGAGGCGAGCGCGCCAAGGACGAGCATGGCGACAAAGCGCATCCGACGCAAAAGCCGGAAAGCTTGCTCTACCGCGTGCTGCTCGCTTGCACCAAGCCGGGGGATGTCGTGCTCGACCCGTTCTTCGGAACGGGGACGACGGGCGCCGTGGCGCGGCGGCTGGGCCGAAAATGGATCGGGATCGAGCGCGAGCCGAATTACGTAAAGGTGGCCCGCGCAAGAATCGACGGCGTTCTGCCGCTCGACGAAAGTGCCATGACAGTCATGGCCGACAAACGCTCCGCCCCGCGCGTCGCATTCGGCTTGCTGGTCGAAAGCGGGCTTATCCCCGCCGGCTCGATGCTGACCGACGCGAAGCGCAGGTGGCAGGCGCATGTCCGCGCCGACGGCTCGATCGAATGCGCTGGCAAATTGGGCTCGATCCACAAGATTGGCGCCGGGCTGCAGGGCGCGCCGTCTTGCAACGGCTGGACCTTCTGGCATCTCGACGACTCAGGACAGCTCGACCCGATCGACGGCCTGCGGCAGAAGCATCTGGCGGGCCTCGCGTGACATCCTTCGATACGGGACTTGGTTCAGTCCATACTCAGGGTGAGCGGAGTGTATTATCCGCTCGTCCTGAGTAGCCGCTGAGCATTTGTCGAAGCATGGTCAGGTCGGATTGCCCCCGACAATCCTGAAACATAACGGGGAAATGCCTCACCTGACCATTATCGAAGGAGCATGACTATTCGCACCCTCATCCGCCCGACCGGCTTTGTCGATTCGCCGTTTGAGCATGATGGCAAGGTCGCGCGACTGGCCGGAGGGTTGAACTGGTTCGCCAGTGCCGAACTGATCCACGCCGATGGCGCGCGCGAATTGGTCCCGGTCGAGGGTATCGAGGCGCGCATCGATGACGCCATGACGGCGGACTGGGCACGGATTGTCGCGCCCCGCGCACCCTTGATGCTCGGTGCGCGAACGATCCGCCTCGACCAGCCGCAGGTGATGGGGATCGTCAACGCCACGCCGGATAGCTTCTCGGATGGCGGGGCCTATGCCGACAGCATTGCTGCGGCGGAGGCAGGGTCTACGATGGCGAGCGCCGGCGCGGCGATCATCGACGTCGGCGGCGAATCGACCCGGCCAGGCGCGATGACCGTGTGGGAAGGCGACGAAATCGAGCGCGTCGTGCCGATCGTCCGGCAACTCGCCGCGGCGGGCACGGCAGTATCGATCGACACGCGAAAGGCGGGGGTGATGAACGCTGCGATCGCCGCCGGCGCGGGCTTGGTCAACGATGTCTCGGGGCTGACTTGGGATCCTCAATCGGCGGCGGTGGTGGCGGCGGCGGGCGTGCCGGTCGTGCTGATGCACCACCAGGGCGACCCGCAGACGATGCAGGACGCCCCGCGTTATGGCGACGTGCTGGTCGAAGTCTATCACTGGCTTGAAGAGCGGATCGCGGCGGCCGAGGACGCGGGGATCGCGCGAGCGAACATTCTGGTCGACCCCGGGATCGGGTTCGGAAAATCGGTGGCGCATAATCTGGCGCTGCTCAACGGGCTGGCGCTATTCCACGGACTGGGCTGCGGGATCGTGCTCGGGGCGAGCCGCAAGCGGATGATCGGGGCGCTGGCGGGCGAAGCAGCGGTCGATCAGCGCTTGCCCGGCAGCCTCGCGCTCGCGCTCAAGGGCGTCGAGCAGGGCGTCCAGATCGTTCGCGTCCATGATGTCGTGGAGACGGTGCAGGCACTCAAGTTATGGCGCGGGTTGCGCGACGCGGCGCTGACTCCGCGGTTGATAAGCTGACGATCCCCGTGCCGAGCGCGGTGCAACGGTCCGCTTGCTCGAACGGGATCGATCAACGAGGCACGCAGATCGGAAATTTGCTGATACTTTTGCCGTTGTCATTGCTCGACGTTTCATCGGCCGCTCGATCTCCTGCCTTTTTTCGCGAAGTCACGGAACATTTGAACGCGACCGGCTCGGCGAGAGATGCTAGTGCGGAACACAGCGGCGCGGCGCGCATTGTTGCCCAAGGAGCCGCGCCGGTTCCACTCCAGGGAGAGCTCCATGAAGATTATTACCACCTTTGCCATCGCTTTGGGCCTCGCAGGCCTGACCGCTTGCAACAACACTGCGCGCGAGCAGAAAGCGGACAATATTGAAGCCAATGCCGAAGCGACCGCCGACAATCTGGACGATGCCGCCGACAATGCGACGACCACCAACGGCGAGGCGTCGCTCGACAATCAGGCCGCGTCTGTTCGCAATGAGGGCGACGCCAAGGCCGAGGATGTGCGGACCAATACTGCCGACACCAACCTCGCGAACGGCATGTAGCCTTCGGAGTTCACCAACCGAAAAGGGCGCCCTGGTTTGCCCGCGGCGCCCTTTTTTGATGGGCCGCAGACGAGGCGAAGCATCGCGGGACGTGCGCTGGACGCAGCGCAATCTCGTCAGGCGGCGGTGTCGATGCCCAGTTCGCCAAGCTTGCGGTAAAGCGTCGAGCGGCCGATCCCGAGGCGGCGTGCGACTTCGGTCATGCGACCGCGATAATGACCGATCGCGAGGCGAATGATATCGGCTTCAATCTCCTCCAGACTGCGCAAATGGCCGTCATGGAGATAGAGTGTGACCTGTGGCGCGCCCGACACGGCGGCGTCGCTGGCAGTCTTGCCGATGTCGGTCGCGCCGTCGCTACGGCGCCCGGAAAAACGCGACTGAATGGCAATGTGGGGGAAATCGTCGGCGGTGAGGGTGCGCCCGTCGGCCTGAAGCGCGGCACGGAACAAGACCCCGGACAATTGGCGGACATTGCCCGGCCAGCCGTAGCGCATCAACACCGCCAGCGCGTCGTTGCCGACCGACAACGATTGCATCCCGGGTTCGCTCGACAGGCGTCCTAGCAAATGACGAGCGAGTGCCGGAATGTCGCCGCTGCGATCGCGCAGCGCGGGCAGGGAGACCGTGGTGGCGGCAAGCCGCGCGGCTAGTTCGGGAAGATAATGTTCGTCGAGCGGGCGGCTCGCGCAGGCCACGACGCGAACGTCGACCGAGCTCGATCCGTTGCATCCGACCGGACGAACTTCGCCAGTGGCGAGCATGCGATCGAGCTTGCGCTGGGTTTCGGGTGGAAGCTCGCCGACCTCATCGAGCAGCAAGGTACCGCCATCGGCCTCGACCAGGCGCCCGACTTTTTCGCCGAACGCGCCGGGAAAGGCGCCCGGTACATGGCCGAACAACTCGCTATCGATGATGTTCGCGGCGATCGCCTTGCAATCGACGACGACCAGCGGCCCGCGGGCGCGCAGGCTGGCCGAGTGAATTGCGCGCGCAAAGGTTTCCTTGCCGCTGCCGGGCTCACCAATGATCAGGATCGGCAGGCGATTGCGCGCCGCCTTGGCCGCGACCGCGAGCGCAGCGCGAAAATCGGGCGCCGCTCCGACCAATTGCTCAAGCGACAAGTCAGGGGCGATCTTTTCGGCGAGCGGGGCAAGTTCGCCATGCGCGCGGCGGCGGTCGGCATGCGCGGCGAGTGCTTCGAGCATCCGCTCGGGGGCAACGGGCTTGGCCAGAAAATCGCTCGCCCCGGCACGCATCGCCTCCACGGCAAGGCCGACCGACCCGCCGTCGGCCAGCACAATGATCGGGAGGTCAGGCGAGTCGCGGCGCAAAGCGGCGACCAGGGTCGGCCCATCGGTGTCCCAGACGGCCAGGATCGCGGCGCGGACGTCGCGTCCGTGCGGACCCTGAAGCAGGCCCAGCGCGCTTTCGGCGCAGGACGCGCCGACCACGCTCCACCCTGCGCGTGCGGCAATTGCGGTCAAGTGCCGCCGCTCGGTCGCATCGGCCTCGACCAGCAGCAAGGATCGCATCGTGTCGTCGCGCATCGCTTATCCTCCAGCGCGCGAGCCTAGTCGAGACAAGTGAAAGCGGGGTTAAGGGGAAAAAACGGCTTGGGACCGGTGCCGGCAGTTGATAAGACCAAGCGATACAGGACCAGCAAGAAAGACGATTCATGGCCGCCGATCAGGTGAACGCCGAAGCCGGGAAGATGGACTTTCCCGCTCACGAGCGAAATTATGCGGGCTTTATCAGGCTGTTGAAAATCAGCACCGTCATCGTCGCGATCATCGCGGCAGTGGTGGTCTACATCATCGGCTATTGACGCCTTGACGACGAAAATCGCCGTGGTGAAAGAAAGCGGCGTCGAGACACGGGTCGCGGCGATCCCCGAAACCGTCAGGAAACTGATCGCGCTCGGCGCCATCGTGGCAGTCGAGGCAGGGGCGGGCGCGCAGGCCTCGATCGACAACGCCGATTATGAAGCGGCGGGGGCGATCATCGGCGACCGCGCTGCGACGCTGGCGGATGCGAATATCATCCTTTCGATTGTCGGTCCCGAACCGGGCTCGCTCGGTGGGGCGAAGCGCGGCGCGCTATTGCTCGGCGCGCTCGACCCGGCGCGGCGCGCGGACGTCATTTCGGCTTATCGCGCCGCGGGGCTCGACCCGCTGGCGATGGAGCGGTTGCCGCGCATCACCCGGGCACAGTCGATGGACATTCTGTCGTCGCAATCGAACCTTGCTGGCTACAAGGCGGTGGTCGACGCTGCCGCGGCCTATGGCCGGGCATTTCCGATGATGATGACCGCGGCCGGGACGATCAGCCCGACCAAATTGTTCGTCATGGGGGTCGGCGTCGCCGGGCTTCAGGCGATCGCGACCGGGCGCCGGCTCGGGGCGCAGGTCAGCGCAACCGATGTCCGCGCCGCGACTCGCGAACAAATTCAATCGCTCGGCGCCAAACCGGTGTTCGTCGATCAGGTCGCGGGAATCGAGGGCGAGGGGCAGGGTGGCTATGCCGGCGAGATGAGCCCCGAATATCAGGCGGCGCAAGCCGAACTGGTATCGAGCCACATCGCCAAGCAGGACATCGTCATCACCACCGCGCTGATCCCCGGGCGGGCGGCGCCTCGGCTGATCAGCGATGCGCAGATCGCGACGATGCGCAGCGGAAGCGTGATCGTCGATCTCGCTGCCGAGGCCGGGGGCAATGTCGAAGGCTGCGTCGCGGGCGAGACGGTGGTGCGCCACGGAGTGGCGATCATCGGCGCTGTGCAACTGTCGCGGAGTCTCGCCGCCGATGCTTCGGCGCTCTTCTCGCGCAACCTCTACAACTTCGTTGCCGCTTTCTGGGATGGGGAAAGTGGGGCGGTAATCCTTCCCGACGACGATGAACTGGTGATGGCGATTCGCGCCGCTTGAGTGAGTCGCGCCGATTCGGCGCGGGTGGCGTGAATGACGAAAACGCGTATTTGAGTGCCTGAGCCGAGTAACGAAAATGGCGACCGACGTTTCCGCCGATCGCCAATGTTATTCAGTTAGATCAGTTGGTTAGACGATCAACCGCCGGTGCCGCCGGCACCCCAGCCACAACCGTTGATCCAACCCCAGATACCACGCGAAGGCTTTGCTTGCTTCTTCATAATCAACCCCTGTCAAAGCAACGGCGACAAGGCCGCTGACAGGCACGTTAACCTTAATCGAAATGGTTAGCAAACGATTACCATCACGCCGCGCGGCGCCGCCGATCGTCGTGGAGTCGGCGCAGCAGGCCCTTCGCACTCATCGGCCGCCCGATCAGGAACCCCTGTGCGGCGTCACACCCAAGCGAGCGCAACAGATCGAGCAATTCCTGGGTCTCGACACCCTCGGCGACGACGGTGCGGTCGAGCGAGTGGGCAAGCGCGATGGTCGACTGGACCATGACCAGATCGCTGCGATGCTCGCCCATCGCCTTGATGAAGCTCTGGTCGATCTTGATCTCGCTCGCGGGGACTTTCTTCAAATAGTCGAGGGTCGAGAGGCCAGTGCCATAATCGTCGATCGACAAGCGGCAACCGAGTTCACGCAGCGCGTGCAGCGGCGCGAGGTCCGAGCCGTCGCGTGCCAATGCCGTGGTTTCGGTCAATTCGAGGGTCAATCGCGCCGGATCGAGCCCGTGGCGGGCGAGCACGGCGCGAACCTCCATCGGCAGGGTCTTCATGGTCAGCATCCGCGGCGAAAGATTGACCGCCATGTCGAACGGCTTGCCATCCTCGTTGCAGCGGGCGGCGGCGGCCACGGCGCGGTCGAGAACGAACAGGGTCAATTTCTCGATGCGCCCGCCCTGTTCGGCGGCGCTGACGAATTCCTGCGGACTGATCGGACCTTTTTCGGGATGGGTCCAGCGTGCCAAGGCCTCGGCGCCTCGGATGCGCCCCGATGCCAGATCGACCTGCGGCTGGAACGCGACCCATACTTCGCCAGTCTCGATCGCCTGGTCGAGCTGGCTAAGCAGCGACAAGCGCCAATTGGCGTCCTTCATCCGCTCGGGGTCATGATATTTCCACTTCAGCCCTTCGCTCGCCGCCTCGTCGGCGGCGACCAAGGCGCTGTTGAGGCGCTGCGCGATCGGGCGGCCGCTGCCAATTTCGACCCCAAAGGTGATGGTGAGGTCGAAGCCCTCGCCGCCGACGCGCGCCGGGCTGCGAAACAGCGAATGGAGCGCCTCGACGTGGTGGCCGATTGCTGTCCCGGGCTCGGTCAGCCAGGCGAAGATGCCTTCGTCGCCCTGGAAGATGACATGGTCCTTGGCGCCGACGGTCAGGCGCTGGACAATTTGGTCGATCAGCACGCGCTCATTGTCGCCGGTCACTGCCGCGGCAAGCTGCGGATAATTGACGATCCGCGCCACGATCAAGGCTCGGTCGCGCTGATGCGGCGCGGAACGCAACGCAGCCAGATTGGGCAGGCCCGACAACAAATTAACCGTCCCGCGCATCCTGAACCGACGCGAAGTCAACGCGGTTGAAACGCAGATTACCAAAAACAACGCTGGGGTGATATCGACGAACCACTGATAGCTCTCGCTGATCATTGGGACCGTCAGCACTAAGGCAAGTGCCGCCGATAAGATCAGGATATGCTCACGGACGCGCTTCATCCGCGTCGCCCAGAGAACCAAAGGAAACATCGCGATGACCATTGGTAACCATCCCAAAGTGATGGGGCGGCCACGCTTGAGGGTTTCGGCACCGATCGCGTGGACGAATACGCCGCCTATGCGACCACGTCCGGGCACCAGGTACAAGTCGCGCAGGTTTTCCGACGTTCCCCCCACGATGACGGTTTTTCCTTGCAGGCGGTTACCAACATTCGCGGTCAGAATTTGCGCCGCGCTTATCTGCGGTATTGTAAGCGGGTCCAGCCGATAATTAAGCGGGAACAGCTCGTCAGGTGAGCCTTCGATCTTCCCCATGATTGACGAGAAACTCCGATAGGTCTTGCCACCGCCGTTGAGGGCGTAAGGTGCCTTCAGGACCGATCCTTCATAATTATACGGAAAGCTGATGACGCCGAGTTCGGCATGCTCAGCGATTTCGTTGATTGGTCGCAAGTCGACGCTGGCCCCTTTGTAATACCCGGTGCGCAGATGAATCGGAACGACAACGCGGCCTGATTTTCCGATAGCTTGGGCGAAACGGCGATCGGCCTTCGCGCTTTCAGAAAACTCGAACGTAAAATCGAACAGAATCTGCTTGGCACCCGCGGCGGCAAGCCGATCGATCAATTGCGCTTGCTGTTCGCGCGGCCAAGGCCAAGCGCCGATCGCTTTCTGGCTGGCATCATCAATCTTGATGACGACAATATCGCCGCTTGCGGAGATCGGGGCGAACTTGTTGCGCACATTCCGAAGCGTGTTCTCCAGTGGCTCACCCACTTGGACCAGGCCGAACAACAAGGTCAGGACGAGCGAGATCGCCAGCATCCGCCAAGGGCGCTGGGTGTTGATCATCGGTCGTTGGCGCGTGCCGGCCTGCATCGTTGCTCCCTTCGCCGCCATCATGCCGTGCAAAAGGTTATTAATTTGGAAACCCACTTATTTTTAATCGCCGCCCACTGCCGGGTTGACGGTGCGGCGCGCGGACGCGGCAATAGCCTCGACAGCAGGCACGCGGCTTGCCACAACGACGCTTCGCCCAAAGGGGAGCATCATGGACTTCATCTCGATCCTGTCGGTTTTCATCCTGTCCTGCTTCGTGGGCTATTTCGTGGTGTGGTCGGTGACCCCGGCGCTGCATACCCCGCTGATGGCGGTGACCAATGCGATTTCGAGCGTGATCATCGTCGGCGCGCTGATCGCCGCGGCGGCGCCAAGCGTCGGGGCGGGCAGTTCAACCTCGAAGTGGCTCGGGTTGATCGCGGTGACCCTGGCCAGCATCAACATCTTCGGCGGCTTCGCGGTGACCGCGCGGATGCTGGCGATGTACAAGAAAAAGGACCGCTAGATGGAGGCCGTCGCGTCCGTCCCGGCGTGGGTATCGCTCGCTTATCTGGTCGCAGGGGTGTGCTTCATCCTCGCCTTGCGCGGTCTATCGAGCCCGGTCAGCAGCCAGCGCGGCATTCGCTTTGGAATGATCGGAATGGCGATCGCCGTCGTGACGACGCTGTGGACCCAGTTTTTCGATTTCTCCGCGCTCAGCCCCGATGGCTCGCACATTCGCGCCGTCGAAGCATTGCTGTTCGACTGGTCGTCCGTCGGGCAAATTGGCGTCGCCATTGCCATTGGCGCGGTGATCGGACTCGTGACCGCTCGGCGGATCAAGATGACCGACATGCCGCAACTGGTGGCCGCGTTCCACAGCCTGGTCGGGATGGCGGCGGTGCTGGTCGGGGTTGCGGCTTATCTCAATCCGCAGGCTTTCGGGATCGCGATGCCGATCACGCCGATCGCCGCGAACACCTCCATCAGCACGATCTTCCCGGCCAGCCGGGTCGAACTCGGACTGGGCGTGGCCATCGGCGCGATCACGTTTTCGGGTTCGGTGATCGCTTTCCTCAAGCTCAATGGCAACTTGGGCGGAAAGCCGATCCTGCTTCCCGCGCGGCACGTCATCAACCTCGCGACGCTCGCCGCGATCCTCGGGCTGATCGCCTACTTCACGCAAGACCAGGCGGCGTGGGTGTTCTTTACAATCGTCATCCTGTCGTTCGTGATCGGCTTCCTGTTGATTATCCCGATCGGCGGGGCCGACATGCCGGTCGTGGTCAGCATGCTCAATTCCTATTCGGGCTGGGCCGCGGCGGCGATGGGGTTCACGCTCCACAACAGCGCGATGATCATCACCGGGGCGCTGGTCGGGTCGTCGGGCGCGATCCTGTCCTACATCATGTGCCGCGCGATGAACCGCAGCTTCCTGAGCGTCATCGCCGGGGGATTCGGCGCGGTCGCCGGGGGGCCGGCGGGCGAAGTCATCGACCGGCCCTACAAGCGCGGGTCGGCCGAGGATGCGGCGTTCCTGATGCAGCAGGCGGACAGCGTGATCATCGTGCCCGGTTACGGCATGGCGGTGGCGCAGGCGCAGCATGTCCTGCGCGAGATGGGCGACATGCTCAAGAAGCAGGGGATCCAGGTCAAATATGCCATTCACCCCGTCGCGGGGCGGATGCCGGGGCATATGAACGTGCTGCTCGCCGAGGCCAATGTGCCTTACGACGAAGTGTTCGAGCTCGAGGACATCAACAGCGAGTTCGCACAATGCGATGTCGCCTTCGTGATCGGCGCCAACGACGTCACCAATCCTGCCGCCAAGACCGACAAGACATCGCCGATTTACGGAATGCCCGTGCTCGATGTCGAGAAAGCGCGGACAGTATTGTTCATCAAGCGCTCGATGGGCGGGGCGGGCTATGCCGGGGTCGATAATGAGCTGTTCTACCGCGACAATACGATGATGTTGCTGGCCGATGCCAAGAAGATGGTCGAGGAGATCGTCAAGGCGCTCGGCTGACCACTTTGCGCGGCGCGCATTGAGCATTGAAGAGCGAGCGTTCCGCGCACGCACCACGCTCGCCGGAGCACGTTCTTCGCTGTGCGCCCGACGGAGAAGCCGTCGTGGCGGTGAGCCTATTCCTGATTGTCGAATTTTCTGACCTCGACACGGCTTTCGTCGAAGTCGTCAAGCAGCCGAGCATTGATGCCCATCTTGCCGAAATCCTGTCCAAGCGACTGCCAGTGGGTCCCGCATCCGCAAATCGGGCAATGGTGAATCCCGATCATTCGATCACCCCAGATGTAGGGTGTCGTCTCCCCCGAAATGCGCACCTGATCCGGCGGGAAATAGGCCACCCGCCATGCCGTCCGCCGGCATAGCGAGCAATTGCAATCCGCTACCCAATCGGGATTGCCCGGCAGCTCGATCCGCACGTTGCCGCAGTGACAGCTTCCCTGGACCACCATGACGACCTTTTAACGCCGGTCGGGAAGGTCCGCAACGGTTGGAGGGGGTCGTCACTTCGCGCGGCGCCCCTCGCATCCTGTGGCGGGAGCCCCTAAGTCGTCGTGGTGAGCAAAGCCGATCGTCCCGACCAGCCCAATGCGCCCGCCCGCTTCAACGAGGAGGCCGCGACCTATACCGTGCGCGGGGCCGAGGCGCCCGACCTCGAGGCAGGGGTGGCGGCGATCCGCAACGTGCTGAAGACCCTGCCGGCGCGGCCGGGGGTGTACCGGATGCAGGACGCCAAGGGGGATATCCTCTACGTCGGCAAGGCGCGCGCGCTCAGGCAGCGGGTGACGAGCTATACGCAGGTGGCGCGGCTGTCGAAGCGGTTGCAGCGGATGGTCAGCCAGACCCGCGGGATGACGATCGTCACGACGCGCACCGAGGCCGAGGCGTTGTTGCTCGAGGCGCAATTGATCAAGCGCTTCCGCCCGCCCTACAATGTCCTGCTGCGCGACGACAAAAGCTTCCCCTTCATCCTGCTGCGCGAGGATCATGCGTTCCCGCGCGTCCAGAAGCATCGCGGGGCGCGGCGGGCAAAGGGGCAATATTACGGGCCGTTCGCCAGCGCCGGGTCGGTCACGCGAACGCTCAACGCGTTGCAGAAACTGTTCCTGCTGCGGAGTTGCTCGGACAGCTTCTTCGCCAACCGCTCGCGGCCGTGCCTGTTGTACCAGATCCGGCGGTGCTCGGCGCCGTGCGTCGGGCGGATCGAGGCGGACGACTATGCCGAGCTGGTCGCCGACGCCAAGAATTTCCTCACCGGCAAGTCGACCGGGGTCCAGACCAAGCTCGGCAAGTCGATGGCCGAGGCGGCGGAGAAGCAGGATTATGAGCTGGCCGCGGTGTATCGCGACCGGCTTCGCGCGCTGACCTATATCCAGGGCAGCCAGACGGTTCATGCCGAGGGGCTGGGCGACGGGGATATCTTCGCGCTGGCGTGTAAGGCGGGGCAGATGTGCATCCAGGCGTTCTTCATTCGCGGCGGGCAGAATTGGGGCCACCGCAGCTTCTTTCCGGCGCACACCGCGGACGTGCCCGAGGACGAGGTGCTGGCGAGTTTCCTGGTCCAGTTCTACGAGGACGTGCCCCCGCCGCGGCGGATACTGCTCGACCGCGACCTTGCCGAGGCGGCGCTGATCGGCGAAGCGCTGGGCGAGCAGGCCGAGCGCAAGGTCGAGCTCGAGCGGCCGCAGCGGGGCGCGCGCAAGAAGCTCGTCGATCAGGCCAAGCGCAACGCCGAGGAAGCGCTCGAGCGGCGGCTCGCCGAAAGCACAACTCAGGGCAAGTTGCTACGCGAGCTGGCCGGCACCTTCGAGCTCGCCGAACCGCCCAAGCGGATCGAGGTCTATGACAACAGCCATATCATGGGGACCAATGCGACCGGGGCGATGATCGTCGCCGGGGCCGAGGGGTTCCGCCCCGGCCAGTATCGCAAGTTCAACATCAAGTCGGCGCAGACCGACGATGATTTCGGGATGATGAAGGAGGTGCTCGAACGGCGCTTCCAGCGGCTCGAGAAGGAGGATCCCGATCGCTCGTCGGGGGAATGGCCCGACCTGTTGCTGATCGACGGGGGCAAGGGGCAATTGTCGGCGGTGTGCGAGATCATGGAGAATGCCGGGGTCCACGACATCCCCGTGGTCGGGATCGCCAAGGGGCCGCACCACGGACGCGACGGGCGCGAGGTGTTCCATATGCCGGGCGGGCGCGAGATCAGCCTCGCCCCCAATGCGCCGCTGATGTTCTATCTCCAGCGGCTGCGCGACGAGGCGCATCGCTTCGCCATCGGCACGCATCGGGCTAAGCGGGCCAAGAGCCTGACGACGTCGAGCCTCGACGAGGTGCCGGGGATCGGTCCCAACCGCAAGCGCGCGTTGCTGATGCACTTCGGGACGGCGCGCGCGGTCAAGGGGGCGGCGTTGGAGGATCTCGAGCGCGCGCCGGGGATCAGCAAGGCGATGGCGCGGCAATTGCACGATTATTTCCACGCCCGTGGGTAGGGGGGAGAAGAAGTCCCTCCCCGGCCTTCGCGGGGGAGGGGGACCGCGCCCCGCAGAGGGCGGGGTGGAGAGGTATGCTGCATGCCGAACAGTGCATCGTGCTCGCCAGTCCCCCGGATTGGCTGCGCGCGGTGCACCCCTCCACCACCGCCTCTGCGGGCAATGGTCCCCCTCGAGCAAGCTCGGGGAGGAATTTTAGAGTGCGCTTCACCACTTCGGCGATCGTCGTTGCGCTGCGGGCGCATGGCGAGGTCGGGGCGGTGGCGCGGCTGATGACCCGCGATCATGGACTGCAGGCGGGCTATGTCCGCGGGGCGCGCGGGCGGCGGCTGCGGCCGGTGTTGCTGGCGGGCAATGTCGTCGCGGCCGAGCTGTCGGCGCGGATCGAGGGGCAATTGGCGCAGGCGACGGTCGAACTAATCCACAGCCGGGCGCCGCTGTTGAGCGAACCCTTGCCCGCGGCCGGGATCGACTGGAGCTGCGCGCTGACCGCGACCTTGCTGCCCGAAGGCCAGCCATATGCGCGCCTGTTCGACGCGCTCGACGCGCTGCTTGCGGCGATCGAGGCGGCACCATCGGCGAGCGGATGGGGCGCGGCGCTGGTCCGCTACGAATTGCTGTTGCTCGCCGAACTGGGGTTCGGACTCGATCTCGAGCGCTGCGCGGTGAGCGGCGCGGAGGACGATCTGATCGCGGTCAGCCCGCGTTCGGGGCGCGCGGTGAGTGCCGCCGAGGCCGCGCCTTATGCGGGCAGATTGCTGACGTTGCCACGGTTCGTGCGGGCGGGCGGGCCGGGAAACTGGAGCGAAATCCTCGACGGGCTGAGCCTGACCGGGCATTTCCTGATGCGCGACCTGGTCACCGATCGCGCCGCCCCGGTCGCGGCCGCGCGCGAGCGGCTGATCGAGCGCTTGCGCCGCGCGGCGGGGGTGGCCTAGCGTCGTTCATGGCCGATTTGATGACTGCCTTATTCCCGCATCGCGCCGACACTCGCGGGATGACCGTGCGCGTGTCGGTCGCGTTTCTTGCCGACCAGTCGTCGCCGGGCGCGGGACGATGGTTCTGGTCCTATCATATCCGGATCGAGAATCACCGCGCCGAGCCGGTGCAACTGCTTGCGCGGCACTGGATCATCACCGACGCGCGGGGCAACACGCACGAGGTGCGCGGGCAGGGGGTGGTTGGGGAGACCCCGCGGATCGAACCCGGCGAAAGCTACGATTATGTCTCGGGCTGCCCCCTCGAGACGGGTTCGGGGGCGATGACGGGTGCGTTCCACATGGTCGACGAGCAAGGCTCGACCTTTGACATCGACATCCCGCGTTTCGCTCTTTCACCCCCCACCGGATGATGGTCCAAGTGGTTTCGCGGCAACGCCGTGCCGCCAATCAAACCGGTGGCGAAGCCCGGTTGAAACCATTAGAGATGCTAACCGTTACGAATTTTGTTGCCACCGATATGGACGACTCAGCCGTCCTTGCCTGGTGTTTCTCAAGGAGGATGCGCAGTGAAGATGATACAGTCCGCCGCACTGGTTGCGAGCATCGCCGCGATTGCCGCGCCGAGTGCCGCGTCGGCCCAGATGTGGACCCCGGGTGGCGAAATCGTCGGCCAGTCGATCCAGGTCAATACCAACGGCACAGTCAATACGGTCTATTTCGATCAGGGCGGCGTGGCGCGCATCATGACGCCCGGCGGCAACACCGTCCCCGGTCGCTGGACGGCGGCCAATCAGCAATTGTGCCTCGATACGGGCGGCGCCCCTGAATGCTGGCCGTATCGCGCCGCGTTCAAGGCGGGCGAAGTCGTCAATCTGACGAGCAGCTGCAATGCCACCTCGCAGTGGACTGCGACCGGCACCAACATGCCCGAGCAGCAGAGCATGCCCGAGCGCGGATGAGTCAGTTCGGGACTTGAACAATCGGGGCGCTGCCTGCGGGCGGCGCCCTTTTTTGTGCGCGAAGTGCAGATTGGCCGCGCGCGCAACACCCGCTATCGCCGCGACGATGATCCACCACGCTCTTCGCCTTCGGCTCGATCCTGCGGCCCTGACCGCCAATTGGCGGTGGCTGCAGCGCCGGGCGGGAGTTGCCACCGGGGCTGCGGTAAAGGCCGATGGCTATGGGCTTGGCGCGCGCGAGGTGGTGGCGCGGCTCGGCGAAGCGGGGTGCCGCGACTTCTTCGTCTCGACCTGGGCCGAGGCGGCGGCGCTCGGCGGTCTGCCCGACGGGGCGAGCGTGAGCGTGCTTCATGGCGCGGGGCCTCAGGATATGGAGGCGGCGTTGGCGAGCGATGCTCGGCCCGTGCTCAATACGCCCCAGCAGGTTGCGCGGTGGAAAGACGCTGCGCCGGGAAGAGCGTGCGACGTGATGGTCGATACGGGGATGAACCGGCTCGGGCTGCGGTGCGACGAGATCGGGCTGCTCGACGGGCTTAAGATCGAGACGCTGATGAGCCACCTCGCGTGTGCCGACGAGGATCACGCGATGAACCGCGTCCAGCGCGACCGCTTCGCGGCGGTGGTGGCGGCGGTGCCGGCGGTGCGCGCCAGCCTCGCCAATTCGGCGGGGATCTGCCTGGGCAGCGGCTATGGCTTCGACCTCGTTCGCCCCGGCCTCGCGCTCTACGGCGGCATCCCGCGCGACGAAGCGGTCGGGCATATCGCGCAGGTCGCCTTTCCAGAGGCCGAAGTGATCCAGCGGCGGACGGTGCGCGCGGGCGAGACGATCGGTTATGGCGCGACGTGGACCGCCGACGCCGACACGCCGGTGGTAATCGTCAACATCGGTTATGCCGACGGCTATTTGCGCTGTTTTGCGGCGAGCGGGAGCGCCGGGTTTGACGGGACGACCCTGCCGCTGATCGGGCGCGTGTCGATGGATCTGGTCGCGCTCGACGTCAGTGCCGCGCCGGGGCTGGCCGAGGGCGATTGGGTGACGCTCGATTATGACCTGCCGAGCGCGAGTGCGGCGACGGGGCTGTCGCAATATGAGCTTCTGACCGGGCTCAGCCCCAGGTTCGAGCGGCGCTGGGCTTGAGTCCCTCTCCCAGCGGGAGAGGGGTTTTAGATCGCCCTCAGCCGCGCGGTGTCGGCTTTTCGCGGGGCGGGGGGGTCTTGGGCTTGAACGCGCACAGGTCGGCGACCGGGCAGCGCCAGCATTCGGGAGTGCGTGCCTTGCAGATGTAGCGGCCGTGGAGGATCAGCCACTGGTGTGCGCCGACCAAGAAGGGCGCGGGAGTGACCTTCTCGAGCTTGAGCTCGACCTCGAGCACATTCTTGCCCCTGGCGAGGCCGGTGCGGTTGGCGACGCGGAAGATGTGCGTGTCGACCGCGATGCGCGGCTCGCCGAAGGCGGCGTTGAGCACGACATTCGCGGTCTTGCGGCCGACGCCGGGAAGAGTCTCGAGCAGGTCGCGATCCTGCGGCACTTCGCCGCCGTGGAGATCGACCAGGATATGCGCCGCGGCGATGACATTCTTCGCCTTGGTGTTGAACAGGCCGATGGTCTTGATGCGGTCGCGCAAGGCGTCCTCGCCAAAGTCGAGCATGGCTTGCGGGGTCGTCACCTCGGCGAACAGGCCGCGGGTCGCCTTATTGACCCCAACGTCGGTCGACTGCGCCGACAAAGCGACCGCAACGAGGAGCGTGTACGGGTTGACGAATTCGAGCTCGGGCTGGGGCGAGGGATTGGTTTCGGCCAGGCGGCGATAAAATTCGAAGACGTCGGCCTTTTTCACAAGGCGTCGATCACGTCGCGCATGGTATAGAGGCCCGCGGGCTTGCCGTGGAGAAACCGTGCGGCGGCGAGCGCCCCGGTGGCGAAGATCGCGCGGCTCTCGGCGCGGTGCGACAGGATGATCCGCTCGCCTTCCCCCAGGAACATCACGTCATGGTCGCCCGCGACCGTCCCGCCGCGGATCGCAGCATAGCCAATCGCGCCGGCTTCGCGCGTGAGGCCGGTGCCGTCGCGGGCGCGTTCCTGGGGCGGTTCGCCGCCGCGCCCACGCGCCGCCGCCGCGCCAAGGTGAAGCGCAGTGCCCGAAGGCGCGTCGGCCTTGCGACGATGGTGCGCCTCGACGATCTCGATGTCCCACTGGGCGGGCGCGAGCAGCCGCGCGGCACGTTCGACGAGGTCGGCGAGGAGGGCGACGCCGAGCGAAGTATTGGCGGCGTGGAGGACCGCGACCTTGTCCGCCGCGGCGGCCATCCGGCGCTCGGCGAAATCGTCGAGCCCCGTGGTTCCGACGAGAATAGCGACGCCCGCGGCAACCGCGCGGTCGAGACTTTTGCCGAGCGCCGAAGGCGCGGAGAAATCGACCAGGACATCGCCGTGGTCGGGATCGATCCGGAACGCCGGATCGGCGGCGGCGGCGTCGGCGATGGCGCGGCCCATGCGACCGTCAGGCGCGATGAGCGTGAGGCGGATCGGCAAATGGTCAGTATGCATAAGCGTCGTGATGGCGCAGCGTTCAGGCCGGCGCAATGCCGAGGCGTTGCTGAAGCGCCTGCGCGGCGGCAGGGGCCCGCACTTTGGCGCCGTTGATCATGAAGAAATAGCTATCGCGGCCGTCGCTCGCCCAGCGCCTGGCACGCGCTTCGAACGCGGCGAGCGCGGGTTCGTCATAGCCGGTGGGGATGTCCTCGCGCATGCGCTGGAGACGCGCATAAGCAAAACTTGCGGTATCGACATCGATGCACGGAAAATTATCGTCATCGCCGAACACGGTGGCAATGTCGAAGCGCCGGGCAAGATCGTAATAGCGCTGGTCACGGAAACTCTCGTGGCGCGGCTCGAGCACATGGCGCAGCGGAAGGCCGTCATGCTCGCGCGGGAGGAGGGCGAAGAAGGCGGCGATGTCGTCGGGATCGAAGGTGCGGCGCGCGGCCAGCATCCACAGAATCGGGCCGAGCTTGGCGCCGAGCGCGGACAAGCCCTGGTCGAGGAAATTGCCGACTCCCTCTCCGGCGTCGGCAAGGCGCGGGCGGGTGACGCAGTAGCGCGACCCCTTGATCGCGAACTGGAAGCCGGAGGGGACGGCGTCGGCCCAGGCCGCCCAGCTCTTGGGGCTCTGGCGACCGTAAAAGGTGGCATTGATCTCGATCGCGCCGAATCGGTTCGCGGCATAGTCGAGCTCGGCGCGCTGGGGGAGCTTGTCGGGATAGAAGGTGCCGCGCCAGGGGGCGTAGCTCCAGCCGCCGATGCCGATGCGGGCAATTGCAGTCATCGCGCGATCATTGAGCGAAGGCCTCGCTTAGTCCAGTCTCTACCGCCATATTCGCCGCGATTGGAGGCCCTATGCCCGACTCGACCCTTCGCATTGCGCGGCGTTTTCGCGGACCCCCCGACAGCGGCAATGGCGGTTATGTCGCCGGGATGCTCGCCAGGGCACTGGGCGGATCGGGGGTCGAAGTGACCTTGCGCGCGCCGCCACCGCTGGAACGCGACTTGCTGGTCGAGGCGAGCGGTGGGACGGCCGAACTGCGCGACGGCGATACCCTCATCGCAAGCGCCCGGCGCGCCGCGGTCGATGTGGTCATTCCGCCACCCTTATCGATCGACGATGCGGCCGAGGCCGAAACGCGATTTTCCGGTTTCGCCCAGCATAATTTCCCCGGCTGCTTCGTATGCGGACCCGAGCGCGAGGTGGAGGACGGACTGCGCATTTTTCCAGGCGCGGTCGCGGACGCTGCGGCGAGGGTCGCGGGTCTGTGGCATCCCGGCGCCAGTTTGAGTTCGGACCAAGCGCTGGGCAGCGAATTCGCTTGGGCAGCACTCGATTGCGCGGGTTATTTCGCGGTGCGCGAGGCCGCGGGGGTGGCGGTGTTGGGCCGGATCGCGGCGGACATCGTCCGGCCGCCGATGATTGGGGAAGCGCTGATCGTGATGGGCTGGGGGATCGCGCAGGACGGGCGCAAGCATCATGTCGGCACGTCGCTCCATGACCGAGGTGGCGCGCTGGTCGCCGTGGCCACGGCGACGTGGATCACGATCGGCTAGTCGGCGAGAAACTTTGCGGCAATGTCGCGCGCCAGACGGGCGGGACGCCGCGACACCGCGTCGAGGCAGCACCAGCTTGAGGTCACTTCCGCAACCACGTCCTCGCCGCGCTTGATGATCGTGGTGAAAAACGCCTTGGCACCCTCGATGCGGTTGGCGATGACGTCGGCGACAACCACGTCGTCGAGGAAGGCGGGGCGGCGATATTGGATCTCATGGCTGAGCGCGACCCACAAATGACGTGCGACCGCGTCCGGCGGGGCGAGGCTTTCCCAATAACGCACCACCGCGTCCTGAACCCACTTCAGGTACACGCTGTTATTGACATGACCCATATGGTCGATGTCGGCGGGAAGGATCCCGATCGGGTGATGATAAGCGGCGGCGACCATGATCAAAGCCTGTCATAGCTGACAAAGATGTCAATAAGATGAAGGCGCGCTTGCGATGATCGATCCAAGGGGTAGGCTGGAACGATGCAGGACCTGTCCAACATCGTCATCCTGACCGGCGCGGGGATCAGCGCCGAGAGCGGCGTGCAGACCTTTCGAGCGGCGGACGGGCTTTGGGAGGGCCATCGGGTCGAGGATGTCGCAACGCCCGAAGGCTTTGTCCGCGATCCGGCGCTAGTGCATCGCTTTTACGACGCGCGGCGGGCGCAACTGGCCACGGTGGCGCCCAATGCGGCGCATCAGGCCTTGGCGCGGCTCGATGCGGAGTGGCGCGGGGGCTTGCTGATCGTCACCCAGAATGTCGACGACCTGCATGAGCGAGCGGGGGCGAAGCGATTGCTTCACATGCACGGCGGGTTGAATCGCGGTTGGTGCCTGCGCTGCAATGCGCGATTTGCGTGGGAGGGGGAGATGGGCGAGGGCGCCGGCTGTGCGTCTTGCGAAACCTTGGGGCTGGTTCGGCCCGACATCGTGTGGTTCGGGGAGATGCCGTACGGGATGGAGCGAATCGAGGCGGCGTTGCTCCATGCCGACCTGTTCGTGTCGATCGGGACCTCGGGAGCGGTCTATCCGGCAGCGGGGTTCGTTCAGACGGCCAAGTATCGCGGCGCGCGGACGCTCGAGATCAACCTCGAGCCGAGCCAGGGGAGCATTTTTTTCGACGAGCGGCGTTATGGTCCGGCAAGTCTTGAAGTGCCGCAATGGGTCGAGGAACTGTTCGCCTAATCGGCCCACTCCAGTCCGATGTCCTTGTAGAGGCTGCGGTCCTCGTCCCACTTCGGGTTGACCTTGACGTGGAGAAACAGGTGGACCTTGCGGCCGAGATGCTCGGCGATCGCCTCGCGTGACAATTGGCCGATCTGCTTGAGCCGCGAGCCGCCCTTGCCGAGGATGATCGCTTTCTGGCTGTCGCGCTCGATCAGGATCTGCTGGTGGATGACGGTCGAGCCATCCTTGCGATCTTCCCATTTTTCAGTCTCTACCGCCGATGAATAAGGCACTTCGGCGTGGAGCTGGAGGTATAATTGCTCGCGCGTCAGCTCGGTCGCGACCATGCGGTCGGTGGCGTCGGTCAGCTGGTCCTCGGGGAAGTGCCACGGGCTGGCTGGCATTGCCCCAGACAGTGCCGCCTTTAAATCGGCGACCCCGTCGCCGGTCGTCGCCGAGATCATGAAGATTTCGTCGGGGTGGAGCCGCTCGCTCAACTGGGTGGCGAACAGGAGGAGGTTTTCCTTCTTGGCGATATCGACCTTGTTGAGCACGAGGAAGAGCTTCTCGGTTCGCTGCTCGAGCCCTTCGAGGACCTGTTCGACGCGCGGGCCGACCTTGGCCGCGGCGTCGATCACGAGGACGAGGCGGTCGGCATCCTCGGCGCCTTCCCAAGCGGCCTTGACCATCGCGCGGTCGAGCCGGCGGTGGGGGGTGAAGATGCCCGGGGTGTCGACGAGCAGCATCTGCGTGTCGCCGTCGATGGCGATGCCCATCAGGCGGGCACGCGTGGTCTGCGCCTTGGGGCTGACGATCGCGACCTTCTGCCCGACCAGCGC
>CAXSCF010000035.1:0-22675 GCA_964235815.1 uncultured Sphingomicrobium sp. | reverse complement strand
CCAACGTGATCTCGATCACCGACGGCCAGATCTTCCTCGAGACCGACCTGTTCTATCAGGGCATCCGCCCCGCCATCAACGTCGGCCTGTCGGTCAGCCGCGTCGGCTCGGCGGCGCAGACCAAGGCGATGAAGAAGGTCTCGGGCTCGATCAAGCTCGAGCTCGCGCAGTATCGCGAAATGGCGGCGTTCGCGCAGTTCGGCAGCGATCTCGACGCCTCGACGCAGAAGTTGCTGGCGCGCGGTGCTCGCCTGACCGAATTGCTCAAGCAGGGTCAGTATCAGCCGATGCCGGTCGAGGAGCAGGTCGCCTCGATCTTCGCCGGAACGCAGGGTTTCGTCGACGCGGTGCCGGTCAAGGACGTCACCCGCTACGAAGCGGCAATGCTGAGCTACCTGCGTTCGGACCATGCCGACGTGCTCGGCAAGATCCGCGACACCAAGGCGCTCGACGACGACACCGCCAAGGCGTTGAAGGACGCGCTCGCGACCTTCGGCAAGCAGTTCGCGTAACGACTTCCGTCATCCCGGGCTTGACCCGGGATCCGCCTTCTTCGGCGGGACGGCAGCAGAAGGCAGGTCCCGGCTCAAGGCCGGGATGACGATTGGGAATTGATTGATGGCCTCGTTGAAGACCCTCAAGATGCGCATCGGCTCGGTCAAGTCGACGCAGAAGATCACCAAGGCGATGAAGATGGTCGCCGCGGCCAAGCTTCGTCGCGCGCAGGCCAATGCCGAGGCCGGGCGCCCTTATGCGACGCGCCTGTCGCAGGTCGTCGCCAGCCTCGCCAGCCGCGTCACGATCGGACCGCAGTCGCCGAAGCTGATCGCCGGCAGCGGTAGCGAGCAGCGACACCTGATCGTCGTCGCCACGGGCGATCGCGGCTTGGCCGGGGCGTTCAATACCAACATCGTTCGCGCCGCGCGCAAGAAGGCGCAGGAACTCGAGGCCGCGGGCAAGACTGTCCTGTTCTACATCGTCGGGCGCAAGGGCCGCCCGGTCATCGCGCGTTTCTACCCCACCGCGATCATCGCCCAGCACGACACGCAAGGCATGAAGGCGCCGGGCTACAGCGACGCGCAGGCGATCGCCAAGGACATTTCCGAACGCTTCCTAAGCGGCCAGTTCGATGTCGCGCATCTCGCTTACGCCAACTTCCGCTCGACCCTGCTCCAGGAGCCGACGGTCGACCAGATCATTCCCGTCGTCCCCGCCGCTGTTGCCGCCAACGACGGCAAGGTCGCCGCCGCGGCGATCGAATATGAGCCCGACGAGGAGACCATCCTCGCCGACCTCCTGCCGCGCAACGTCGCGATCCAGATCTATCGCGCCTTGCTCGAGAATGCTGCGGGCTTCTACGGCAGCCAGATGACCGCGATGGACAATGCCACGCGCAACGCTGGCGACATGATCAACAAGCTCTCGGTCGCCTACAACCGCCAGCGCCAGGCCGCGATCACCACCGAACTCGTCGAAATCATCTCGGGCGCCGAAGCGCTCTAACGTACCTTAAGAGGAACGAAGACTATGGCCACCGCCGCCCCCACCACCGCCCCCACGGGCACCACCGGCAACCTCGTCGGTTCGGTCGCGCAGATCATCGGCGCGGTCGTCGACGTCGCGTTCGAGGGCGAACTGCCCCCGATCCTCGCCGCGCTCGAGAC
Source organism: uncultured Sphingomicrobium sp. (assembly GCA_964235815.1). Taxonomy (GTDB): domain Bacteria; phylum Pseudomonadota; class Alphaproteobacteria; order Sphingomonadales; family Sphingomonadaceae; genus Sphingomicrobium. The sequence goes on along the minus strand of CAXSCF010000035.1, from coordinate 21,011 downwards.
CGACAACAACGGCAACCGCCTTGTCCTCGAAGTCGCCCAGCATCTCGGCGAGAACCTCGTCCGCACCATCGCCATGGACGCCACCGAGGGACTGACCCGCGGCCAGCGCGTCACCGCCACCGGCTCGCAGATCCGCGTCCCCGTCGGCCCGATGACGCTCGGCCGGATCATGAACGTCATCGGCGAGCCGATCGACGAGCGCGGCCCGATCGGCAGCGACCTCTATTCGAACATCCACGCCGACGCACCGTTGTTCGTCGACCAGTCGACCGAAGCCGCGATCCTCGTCACCGGGATCAAGGTCATCGATCTCCTCGCGCCCTACGCCAAGGGCGGCAAGATCGGCCTGTTCGGCGGCGCCGGGGTGGGCAAGACCGTGCTCATCCAGGAACTGATCAACAACATCGCCAAAGGCCACGGCGGCGTCAGCGTCTTCGCCGGGGTCGGCGAGCGCACCCGCGAAGGCAATGACCTCTACCACGAATTCCTCGACGCGGGCGTCATCGCCAAGGACGCCGACGGCAACCCGACCCCCGAAGGCTCCAAGGTCGCGCTCGTGTTCGGCCAGATGAACGAGCCGCCGGGCGCCCGCGCTCGCGTCGCTCTGTCGGGCCTGACCCAGGCCGAATATTTCCGCGACGTCGAAGGCCAGGACGTATTGTTCTTCGTCGACAACATCTTCCGCTTCACGCAAGCCGGTTCGGAAGTGTCGGCGCTGTTGGGCCGCATCCCGTCGGCGGTGGGCTATCAGCCGACGCTGGCGACCGACATGGGCGCGCTTCAGGAGCGCATCACCTCGACCAACAAGGGCTCGATCACTTCGGTCCAGGCGATCTACGTCCCCGCCGACGATCTCACCGATCCCGCCCCGGCCGCCTCGTTCGCCCACTTGGACGCGACCACGACGCTCAACCGCGCCATCTCCGAGCTCGGCATCTACCCCGCGGTCGATCCGCTCGATTCGACCAGTCGCGTGCTGACCCCTTCGGTGGTCGGCCAGGAGCATTACGAAACCGCGCGCGCCGTCCAGGAAACGCTCCAGAAGTATAAGTCGCTGCAGGACATCATCGCCATCCTCGGGATGGACGAGCTCAGCGAAGAGGATAAGCTCACCGTCAGCCGCGCGCGCAAAATCCAGCGCTTCCTCAGTCAGCCGTTCCACGTCGCCGAGGTATTCACCGGCATCAAGGGCAAGTTCGTTCAGGTCGAGGACACGGTGAAGTCGTTCAAGGCGGTCGTCGAAGGCGATTATGACCACCTCCCCGAAAGCGCTTTCTACATGGTCGGCGGGATCGACGAAGCCGTCGCCAAGGCCGAAAAGATGGCGCAGGAAGCCTAAGCATGGCCGATCTTCACTTCGAACTCGTCACGCCTGAAAAGCTCGTCCGCTCGGACGATGTCCATATGGTCGTCGTACCCGGCATCGAGGGCGAATTCGGCGTGATGGCCGGGCATGCTCCGTTCATGACGACACTCAAGGACGGCGAGCTCAAGGTCTATCGGACCGCCGGGACCAGCTTCGACACGATCACCGTCAGCGGCGGCTTCGCCGAGGTCAGCGACCGCGGTCTCGCGGTGCTCGCCGAAAGCGCCGAAGGCTGAGCGAGCCGGCGGCTCGCCCCGGAGCGTGGCGCGATGGCGTGGGCCTCAACGTCGGCGCTTGGCTGCTCTGCTTGCTCGTCGCTGTTGCCACGCGCTGGGTAACTTTCGGCAATCCGCTCGTCATTCAGGACGACCAATTCTATCTGCTCGTCGGCGACGCGATGCGCCACGGCCAGTGGCCCTACATCGACATTTGGGACCGCAAGCCGTTCGGTCTTTTCGCCTTGTTCGAAGCGATCGCCGCGCTCGGCCATGGCTCGATCGTCGTCATGCAACTCGTCGCAACCTCGTTCGCGGCGGCGACCGCGATCGTCATCCGCCGCATCGCGCTCTTGTTCGTCAGCCGCGGCCCGGCGCTGCTCGCCGCGCTTGCCTATCTCGTCATGCTCCCCTTGCTCGGCGGGCAAAGCGGGCAATCGCCCGTCTTCTACAATTTACCGATGGCTCTTGCCGGCTGGCTGACGCTGTCCTCGGCCGCGCGCGACGACACTCCGCTGCTGCGCAGGGCCATCCTCGCCATGCTGCTGTGCGGGATCGCGATGGCGATCAAGCCCGTCGCTCTGGTCGAGGGCGCGGGCTTCGGCCTGTCGTTTTTGTGGCTGATGCAGAGGCGCGGGGTGCGCCTTCCCCGCCTCGCCGTGACCGCCGCCGTAATGATCGCGCTGGCTTTGCTCCCGACCCTCGTGCCCCTCGCGCTGTATGCCCTGCGCAGCCCTGAAGCCCGCGATGCCTTCGTCTACGCCAACTTCATCAGCATCTTTCAGAAAAGAGGGTTCGGGCTCACGGCCAAGCTCGCCGGCCTGTCCTACTTCCTGATCTACGCCCTGCCCTTGCTCGTCCTGGCCGCGGTCGGGGCGCGCCAGTGCTGGCAGCGACGCGGCTCATCCCCTTCCGCGCGGCTGCTGCTCGCGTGGCTATGTGCCGCGCTGCTCGGCTATCTCGCCGTGCCGCACTTCTTCGATCATTATGCCTTGCCCTTGTTCGTCCCCCTGTCGGTCGCGGCGGCACTCGCCCTGGCGCGGCGATCGGGCTGGCTCTACTTCGCCGGCCTGCTCGCCTTCAACCTGGTCAACGGCGCGATCATCGACCTTCCCGCCAATCGCGCGGCGCAGACCGCATTCGACGAGCTCACGCGGCGCATCGATGCTGCGCGCCACGAAGGCTGCCTCTATCTCGCCGACGGCCCGACCTGGCTCTACCGGTCGACCCGCGCCTGCCGCCTGACCCGTTATCTCTTCCCCGCCCACCTCAATCTGGTGGTCGAGCGCGACGCGATCGGGGTCGACCCGGTGACCGAACTTCGCCGGGTCCTCGCACTTCGCCCGGCGGTGATCGTCACGCAGGACAATGAGCAAGCCAATCACAACCCCGCCACGCAGCGCTTGCTGATCGCCACCCTCGCGCGCGACTATCGCCCGATCTACCGAATGCCCGCCGACGGGCCGCCGCTGGTCGCCACGCTTCGGCTGTGGCAGCGCAAGGACCTGCCCCCGCCGCAGCGTTAACGCCGTCTTTACCGTGCGTGGGCTTTACCTCGTGGCGAAACGCCGTCGTGGGGGTCTGCTCGTTTGTTCGAACTTAAGCCAATCGCCGATCCCGCCACGCTGGGTCAACCGCTTGCGCTGACCGTGGTCATCCCCACGCTCAACGAAGTGGCCAATGTCGAGCCTTTGCTCGACCGGATCGGGATCGCGCTCGCCGGGGTCGAATGGGAAGCGATGTTCGTCGACGATGGATCGACCGACGGCACCGCCGAACTGATCACTCGCCTGGCCCAGACCGAGCGCCATATCCGCCTGATCCGCCGCATCGGCCGCCGCGGGCTGTCCTCGGCGGTGGTGGAAGGCGCGCTGGCCTCGACCGCGCCAGTAGTCGCGGTGATCGACGCCGATCTGCAGCACGACGAAGCAATCCTCCCCGATCTGCTGCGCGCGATCGACCGCGGCGGACAGGAACTGGCGATCGGAACGCGCTACTGCCAGGGCGGGTCGACCGGCGAGTGGGACGAAAGCCGCCGCGTCATCAGTCGCTTCGCCACCCGCCTGGCGCGCCCAATCATGAAGACCCCGCTGACCGACCCGATGAGCGGCTTCTTCGCGGTACGCCGCGATGTCCTGCTCGCTGCCGCCCCGCATCTTTCGTCGGTCGGCTACAAGATTCTGCTCGACCTCGTGGCCTCGCATCCTCGCCGCCTCGCCGTCGCCGAAATCGGCTATACTTTTGGCGTGCGCACCGCAGGGGCCAGCAAGCTCGACCAGATGGTCGCGCTCGAATATCTCGAATTGCTGCTCGACAAGACCATCGGCCGCTTCATTCCGGTCAAGCTGGTCCAGTTCGGCGCCATTGGCGTGGTCGGGGTCGGGGTCCATCTGGCCTTGCTCTATCTCCTCCTCAACGCCGCCGCGACCGGCTTCGCCATCGCCCAGGGCGGCGCGGTGCTCGGCGCGATGACGTTCAACTTCGCGCTCAACAACCGCTTCACCTATCGCGACCAGCAGCTGAAGGGCACCGCCTGGCTGACGGGCCTGCTGTCCTTTTACCTCGTCTGCTCGCTCGGCGCGGTCGCCAATGTCGGGATCGGCAGCCTGGTCTACGACCGCCTTCCCGAATGGTGGGTAGCGGGGGTTGCCGGGGCCGTGGTCGGTTCGGTGTGGAATTATGTCGCGAGCGGCTGGCTGACATGGACGCGGCGCTGACCAATTAGCATTTTATAAAAGGTTTGACGGTTATTCACCAATTTCTGAGGTCCTGAAAATCATGGTTGGGCAACGATGAACGCTTTCGGCAAACGCAACGGACTGAGCGGCAACGCCAACCCCCGCCAAAGCTTCGGCGTGGCGCGCCCGATGAAAAGTGGCGCCGGTGGCGGTGACCAGTTTCCGCCGGTCGATGACGATCAGCTGGAGGTGCCTGCGCCCCAGGAACCCATCTTCCCGCCAGGTCCCGGCGGGGGCGCGATGGACCGCCTCAACCAGCGCCAGAACGCCAGTGGTGAGCAAGGCAGCAGCAAGGTCGAAGGGTTCGAAGCCTCGGTCCACCGGATCAAGGAACAGGTTCTCCCGCGCCTGCTCGAACGCGTCGATCCCGAAGCCGCGGCGACGCTCGGCAAGGACGAATTGGCGGAGGAATTCCGGCCGATCATTTCCGAAGTGCTCAACGAGCTCAAGATCAACCTCAACCGGCGCGAACAGTTCGCGCTCGAAAAGGTGCTGGTCGACGAACTGCTCGGCCTCGGGCCGCTCGAGGAATTGCTGTCCGATCCGACTATCAGCGACATCATGGTCAATGGTCCCGACCAGACCTTCGTCGAGCGCAAGGGCAAGCTCGAGCTCGCCCACATCCAGTTCCGCGACGAGGAGCATCTGTTCCAGATCGCCCAGCGGATCGTCAACAAGGTCGGCCGCCGCGTCGACCAGACCACCCCGCTGGCCGACGCCCGCCTGCCCGACGGCAGCCGCGTCAACGTCATCGTCCCGCCCTTGTCGCTGCGCGGCACGGCGATCTCGATCCGTAAATTCTCCGAGAAACCGATCACGCTCGACATGATGCGCGGCTTCGGGTCGATGTCGGAGAAAATGGCCACCCTGCTCAAGATCGCCGGCGCGTCGCGTATGAACATCGTCATCTCCGGCGGTACCGGCTCGGGCAAGACGACGATGCTCAACGCGCTGTCGAAGATGATCGACCCCGGCGAGCGCGTGCTGACGATCGAGGACGCGGCCGAACTCCGCCTCCAGCAGCCGCACTGGCTGCCGCTCGAAACGCGTCCCCCCAACCTCGAGGGTCAGGGCGCGATCACCATCCGCGACCTCGTCATCAACGCGCTGCGCATGCGCCCCGATCGCATCATCCTGGGCGAAATTCGCGGGCCGGAGTGCTTCGATCTGCTCGCCGCGATGAACACCGGTCACGATGGCTCGATGGCCACGCTCCACAGCAACTCCCCGCGCGAATGCCTGGCGCGAATGGAGAATATGGTCATGATGTCGGACATCAAGGTGCCGAAGGAAGCGATCTCGCGCCAGATCGCCGACTCGGTCGATCTCATCATCCAGGTCAAGCGCCTCCGCGACGGGTCGCGCCGCACCACCAACATCACCGAAGTGATCGGGATGGAAGGCGACGTCATCGTCACCCAGGAATTGTTCAAGTTCGAATATCTCGACGAAAGCGCCGACGGCAAGATCATCGGCGAATATTGTTCGATGGGGCTTCGGCCCTATACGCTCGAAAAGGCCAAGCAATATGGCTTCGACCAGCCCTATCTCGAATCGTGCCTCTGATCAGCGCTCGATGAGGTCGCGCGCCTTGCGCCCCAGCGCGGCCATGGCGAACGGCTTGACCAGCACGTCCATTCCGTCGTCGTGCAGGCGATTGCCCACCGCTGCCTGCTCGGCATAACCGGTCACGAACAGGACTTTCAGCTCGGGACGCCGGCGCCTTGCCAGGTCCGCCACCTGACGCCCGTTCATTCCGCCGGGCAGTCCGACATCGGTAATCAACAGATCGATCACCGGCTCCCGGTCGAGGATCGCCAGCCCCGACGGGCCGTCGTCGGCCTCAAGAATGCGGTGGCCCAGTCCGCGCAATTCCTCGACCATCAGCATTCGTACCGCGGGCTCGTCGTCGATCACCAGGATCGTCTCGCCGTCGCTCGCGACCGCCTGCGTTCGATCGGCGGAAGGTTCGATCGCTGCATCTCCGACGAAGCGCGGCAGATAAAAACGCATCGTCGCGCCTTCGCCTTCCACCGATTCGACCTCCAGCTGGCCCCCCGATTGGCGAACGAAGCCATAGACCATCGACAGGCCCAGCCCCGTCCCCTGGCCGATCGGCTTGGTCGTGAAAAAGGGATCGAACGCTCGCGAGGTCGTGTCGGCGCTCATGCCGACCCCGGTATCGATGACCTCGATCACCACATAGTCGCCCGCGTCCAGGTCCTGTTCGCTTGCTTGCGCGGCATTCAGCGTCCGGTTGCGGGTTCGGATCGTGATCCGCCCGCCATCGGGCATGGCATCGCGCGCATTGATGACCAGATTGAGCATCGCGTTTTCAAGCTGGGACGGATCGATCCGTGTCGTTGCCGCTTCGGGCGTCGGATCGATCTCGATCGTGATCTGGGGTCCGACCGATCGGCTCATCAAATCCTCGATTCCTCCGATCAGCGCGTTGACGTCGGTCGGTTTGGGATCGAGCGTCTGTCGGCGCGCAAAGGCGAGCAGCCGCTGAGTCAGCGCGGCGGCACGGTGGGTCGAGGTCACCGCCGCCTCGCGATAGAATTGAACCTTCTCCTCGCGGCCTTGCGCGGCAAACCGCTCCATCATTTCCAGGCTTCCGCCAATACCTTGCAACAGATTGTTGAAATCATGTGCAATCCCGCCGGTAAGCTGCCCGACAGCTTCCATTTTCTGACTCTGGCGAAGCGCTTCCTGCGCCTGGACCAGCTCGCGTTCGCGCGCCTTATAATCCGAAAGATCGCGCCCGATGGCGATGAAATTGGTGGCATTGTCTTCGGGCGATACGGTCCATCCGATCGACTTATAATCTCCGCTCTTGGTGCGAATCCGATTTTCGAACGCGGTTGGGGTGCCGGTGTCGCCCATCGACTGCAACGCGTGGATCGTGACCTCAACATCGTCCGGATGGATGATGTCGGCATAAGGATTGGCCAAAAGCTCGGCCTCCGACCATCCCAAGACATGCGTCCAGGCCGGGTTCACCGCCGAAAGGCCTCCATCATATGCAGCGCGCGCCAGCATGTCCTGCGACAATTGCCAAAGCTGTTCTCGCTCCTTGCTGCGGCGCGACACTTCGAGCTCGAGATTGGCATTAATTCCCTTCAGGCGGGCTTCGCTATGCTGCAGCGCCGTCGTCGTGCGGTACAGGTCGGTAAGTTCATAACCGCCGATGAACACGCCCGTGATCGCGCCATCGGCGGCGCGGATCGGTTCGACGAGAAAGTCGATGAATTGCGCTTCGCTGCGGCCGTGGAGGCGCAATTCCATGCCACGCATGACGACGCGTTCGCCGGAACTGAATACCCCTTCGAACAATTCGCGATAGCCTTGTTCGCTCACGTCGGGAAATACGTCGCTAAACTTGCGTCCAACGAATTCATCGCGCTCGGAAATGGCGACATAGGCGTCGTTGACATATTCATAGATCAGATCGGGGCCGCTCAGCACGCCGACGAAGCCGGGCATCTGGCGCAGCAATTGACGCTGCTGCTCCTGCTCGGCTTGACTGCGTCGTTCCGCCAGCACGCGCTTTGTGGTTTCGATACATGCGCAGAACATGCCGGCGACTTTGCCGCTCTCGTCGCGCACCGGTGAATAGGAAAAGCTGTACCAAGTCTCCTCGGGGTAGCCATTGCGCTCCATCACGAGACGAAGATCGTCGAGCCACACCGCCTCGCCCGCCAGCGCGCGATCGATCAGCGGCGAGATGTCGTCCCAGACGTCGGCCCAGGCGTCCCGGAACGGCGTGCCCAGGACATGCGGATGCTTTGCCCCGAAAATTGGCTGATATGCGTCATTGTAGAGGAAGGTGAGGTCGGGCCCCCAGGCAACAAACATCGGCTGAAGCGAATTGATCATCAGCCCGACGATCGAGCGCAACGAGCTTGGCCATTGGGTGGTCGGCCCAAGCGCGGTCGCTGACCAATCCTTGGTCCGCATCAGCGCGCCCATCTCGCCCCCGCCCGTCAGAAAGTCCGGGCTGGACAACTCATCCGTCGAATCTTCGCTCATTCCGTCCTCTTCGTGCACCTCGTCACTCAAAGGCAAAAGGGGCCCGCTTGCAAGATCGATATGAGCCCCTCAACGCCCCTCTTCGGCAGGCAGCGCCATGCGGTATCCGACTGCGGGTTCATTGAGGATCAGCCGTGGCAGCGACGGATCCTGTTCAAGCTTCATTCGCACCCCGCGCGCCGCGACCCGCAGATATTCGAGATCGCCTTCATGCGCCGGCCCCCACACGGTTCGCAGCAACTGAACATGCGTGACGACCTTTCCGGGGAAGCGCGCCAGTTCCGCAAGAAAGGCATATTCCTTGGGCCGCAAATGGACTTGGACCCCGCCTCTGGTCACGCGTCGCGCGGCAAGGTCGATGACGATATCGCCGACTTCGACTTGTGGCGCATCGCTCGATCCGGCCAAGCGGTTGCGCAGCGCCGAGCGCAATCGCGCGAGCACTTCGGCCGTGTCGAACGGTTTCGTTACATAATCGTCCGCGCCAAGGTCCAGGGCGGCGACTTTTTCCTCGGTCGCTTCGCGCGCGCTGACGACCAGCAGGGCGGCGCCTTTGGCCTTGATCATGGGCACCAGTTCGAGCCCGTCGCGATCGGGCAGACCAAGGTCGAGCATGACCGCGTCGGGCTGATCAATATCGAGCGCGGCGAGCGCCTCGCGCGCGGTTCCGGCCTCGACCACACTATATCCGGCCCGCTGCAACGCGCCGCGCAGAAGGCGACGAATTGCGGTTTCGTCATCAACCACCAGCACGGTGGCAGGTGGCAGGCTCATCGTATCCGCTCGCGAACGACCAACTGTTCAGGGAAACCAAGGGTGAATTGTGCGCCTTCCCCGTCGTCGCGGTTTGCGGCGCTGACGTTCAGTCCCATTGCTTCGCCAAATCCGCGCACGATCGCCAGGCCGAGCCCGGTCCCGCCTTTTCGATCAGATCCCTCGACCCGCGCGAAGGTTTCGAACAAGCGCTCCTCCTCCCCTGGCGGAAGCCCTGGCCCGCGATCGATGATCGACAGATTGATTCCGTTTGGGCGGCGCTTGGCGGCAATCCGGATCGGTGTTCCCGGCGCGCTATATTTGGCGGCATTGTCGATCAGGTTGATCAGGCAATGGTGAAGCAATTGAGCATCGGCGCAAACCAGCGGCAAGTCGGGCGACACGTCAAGCCGGAGCGGATGGTCGGCCAGAACGCGGCGCAGGTCGTGCGCGGCGCTGGCCACCGCGTCGGTCAGATCGACCGGATCGAGCGAAAGCTTGAGCGCACCTGCCTCGATCCGAACCATGTCGAGCAAATTGCCAACGAAGCGGTTGAGCCGCTGTGCCTCGCGCTCGACCGTTGCAATCCCTTCGGCCATCTCCGCCGGATCGGCCTTGAGTTCGGCCAACGTCGCGATGATCGTCGTCAAGGGCGTGCGCAAATCGTGACTGACCGACGACAGAAGTGCCGCGCGCAGACGGTCGCGTTCTTTTAGCTGGGCTACCCCGACGATCTCACCTTCGAGCTCGACTCGCTCCAGCGCGAGCGAAGCTTGATCGACCAGGCTGAGCAACAAAGGATGCTCGTCGGGTCGGATGACCTCGCCCGATCCCGGCCGCGCCAGTGCCAGCACGGCGCGAGTCTTGCCGCCGGCGAAAAGCGGCTGGAATCGCCAGTCCGACGCTGCCAGTGTCCCGGTTCCACGCCCCGCCACGGCTTCATGATCAAACGCCCATCCCGCCGCGGCTTCGTCGATCGTATCGAGTGTCGCGATCGCGGGGCAACCCGCGACGATGTGAATTCCATCGGCGCCGCGCAGCAGAAACAGGGTTTCGACGCCGATTAGCCGAGCGGTTTCCACCGACAGCACTCGGCCCAGTTCATCGCGCGTTGTGAGTCCTGTCAAATTGCGCGCAAACCCCGCCAGCGCCTTGTTCTGAGCGGCGCTGCGCCGGGCCAATTCGGCCTGCCCCTGAACGCGAGCAGCAAGATTGCTGCTGATCACCGCGACCATCAGCAGCACGGACACGGTGACGACGTTTTGCGGGTCCTGGATGGTAAAGGTGTAAAGCGGGGGAATGAAAAAGAAATTATACGCGAGTGCCGAAATCAGCCCGGTGACCAGCCCGGTACGCTGACCATAACGGGTGGCGGCGAACATCACCGGCAGCAGAAAGAGCATGCCGATATTGTCGATCAGTCCGAGGCCGGTGATGGTCACGCCGAGCGACGTCACCGCCGCCACTGCCAATCCGGACCAGAGATAGCCCCACGGCGATCCCCAGCCCGGTCCGGTGACCTTGTTCCGGATTGACTTGGCCGGTGGCACTGCACTGTCGAGCGGCAGGACATGAACCGCAATTTGCGGCGTGTCGCGCACCAGTTGATCGACCACCGACCCGTGGCGCAGTTCGAACCAGCGCGAGCGCGCCGACTTGCCGACCACGATCTGCGTCGTGCGGGCATCGGCGGCGTAGCGCTTGATCCCGTCGATGACATGCTCCGAAGGCGCCGAAACGACTTCGGCACCAAGCCTGCTGGCCAACTCGAGAGTCGCCGCGAGCCGCCCGCGCTCATCACCGCTAAAGCGCGCCGCCCGTGCCGTCTCGACATGCAACGCGACCCACGGCGCGCGCATCGCATCGGCCAGTCGCTTGGTTGCGCGCACCAGCCCCTCGGCACCGGGCAATTCGCTTACCGCGACCAGGATCCGCTCGCTGCCGGCCCACGTCCCCGCCAGCCCCTGCGCGCGGACGTGGTCGAGCATCTGGGCATCGACGCGGTCGGCGGCGCGGCGCAACGCCAACTCCCGCAGCGCCGACAGATTGCCCTTGGAAAAAAAGTGTCCGAGCGCCCGTGTCGCCTCGTGCGGCACATAAACCTTGCCCGCCTTCAGGCGCTCGATCAATTCGTCAGGGGGAATATCGACGACTTCGATCTCGGCATCCTCGAGCACCGAATCGGGCACCGTTTCGCGCACCCTTACCTGGGTGAACGAAGCGACGACGTCGTTGAGGCTTTCGATATGCTGGACATTGATCGTCGTGAACACGTCGATCCCGGCGGCGAGCAATTCCTCGACATCCTGGTAGCGCTTGGGATGGCGGCTGCCGTTGACGTTGGTATGCGCCAGTTCATCGACCAGCACCAGCGTCGGCTTGCGCTCCAGGATCGCGTCGAGGTCCATCTCCTCGAGCGATCGGCCGTGTTGATTGATACTTCGGCGGGCAAGGACTTCGAAGCCATCGACCAGCGCCGCGGTTTCGGTGCGACCGTGCGTCTCGACCACCCCAATCACCACGTCGGTTCCCGACCGCCGCAACGCGGCGCTGTCGGACAGCATCTCGAAGGTCTTGCCGACGCCCGGCGCGGCGCCGAGGAAGACTTTCAATCGTCCGCGCCCCTCGGCCCGGGCGGCGCGCAGCAAGGCTTCGGGCGAAGGACGCTGCTCGGATTTGTCGCTCGGGCTCACCGCACCGCTTGTGCCGCCATCGCGTCGAGTTGTCGATTGAGCATCAGCACGTTGACGTGGGGCTCGCCGAGCAGGCCGATCGTCGGGGCGACGGTCGCCTTCGTCACGAGGTCGCGGACCGCCCCCTCGCTCACGCCGCGCGCACCGGCCACGCGGCGCGCCTGGATCAGGGCATTGGCGGGGGAGATGTCCGGATCGAGCCCCGATGCGCTGGCGGTGACCATGTCGGCCGGGACGCGCGCTCCTGCGCCGTCGGCACGCGCCGCAACGACGCGCTCGGCAATGCTGGTCTTGAGCGCATCCGAGGTTGGCCCGAGGTTCGAGCCCGACGAGGCCGCGGCGTCATAGCCCTTGCCCGCCGCCGAAGCGCGCGGATGGAAATAGCGCGGCGCCGTAAAGTCTTGCCCGATAATCGCCGAACCGACGATGCGGTCGCCGTCCATGACCAGGCTTCCATTGGCCTGATGCGGCAGCAACCCCTGCCCGATCCCGGTAACGATCAGCGGATAGAGAATCCCGGTCAGCAGCGTCAGCAACAGCAGCATGACGAGCGCGGGACGAAGCGACGAGGAAATATCATTGCCCATGGGTTTGTGTCCTTAAGCGAGGTGCAGGCCGGTGACGGCGAGGTCGATGAGCTTGATGCCGATGAACGGCGCCACCAGCCCGCCCAGCCCGTAGATCGCGAGGTTGCGGCGCAACACGTCGCCGGCCGGAGCGGGTCGATAGCGAACGCCCTTGAGCGCAAGCGGGACGAGCAGGGGAATAATCAGCGCATTGAAGATGATTGCGCTCAGAATCGCGCTTTCGCTGCTCCCCAGGCCCATGACGTTGAGCACGCCCAAGGTCGGATAGAGCGCGACAAAGATCGCCGGGATGATGGCGAAATATTTGGCGACGTCATTGGCGACCGAAAAGGTTGTCAGCGCGCCGCGTGTCATCAGCAACTGCTTGCCCAGGCCGACCACTTCGATGAGCTTGGTCGGGTCGCTGTCGAGATCGACCATGTTGCCCGCCTCGCGCGCCGCTTGGGTACCGGTGTTCATTGCAATCCCGACGTCGGACTGCGCCAGCGCCGGGGCGTCATTGGTCCCGTCGCCGCACATCGCGACCAGCCGCCCGCCCTGCTGTTCCTTGCGGATCAGCGCCAACTTGTCCTCGGGCGTGGCCTCGGCGAGGAAGTCGTCGACCCCTGCCTCGGCCGCGATCGACGCCGCGGTGAGCGGATTGTCGCCCGTGATCATGACCGTGCGGATACCCATCCGGCGCAGCTCGGCGAAGCGCTCGCGCATCCCCGCCTTGATGATGTCCTTCAAGTGCAGCACGCCCAGCAGCCGGCCATTTTCGGCGACCGCCAGCGGGGTGCCACCGGCCCGCGCGATCTCGTCGGTAATCGCCTTGAAGCGCCCCGCGGCGGATTCATTGGCGTTGCTCGCCTTGAGGATCGAATCGACCGCGCCCTTTTCGATCAACCGGTCGCCGATGCGGATCCCCGAACGGCGGGTTTGCGCGGTGAACGGAATAATCTCGGCTCCGGCGGGCATGGCCCGTTCGACAATGCCATATTTCTCGCGCGCAAGGGCAACCACCGAGCGGCCTTCGGGGGTCTCGTCGGCGAGGCTGGCGAGATAGGCGGCTTCGGCCAATTCGCCTTCGCTGACGCCGGGCAAGGGACGGAATTCGGTCGCATGGCGGTCGCCGATCGTGATCGTCCCGGTCTTGTCGAGCAACAATACGTCGATATCGCCGGCGGCCTCGACCGCGCGTCCCGACTTGGCGAGCACATTGAAGCGCACCAACCGGTCCATCCCGGCAATCCCGATCGCCGACAGCAAAGCGGCGATGGTCGTCGGGATCAGCGTAATCAGCAACGCCGCGAGCAACGGCACGCCAATCGTCCCGCCCGAATAAGCCGCAAGGCCGGGGACGGTCGATACCGCGATCAGGAAGATGATCGTCAGCCCGACCAGCAGGATGGTCAGCGCGATCTCGTTCGGGGTCTTTTGCCGCTCGGCGCCCTCGACCAGCGCGATCATCCGGTCGAGGAAGCCCTGCCCGGGCTCCTGCGTGATGCGGACCTTGATCCAGTCGGAAATGACCCGAGTCCCGGCCGTCACCGCCGAACGGTCGCCACCGCCTTCGCGGATGACGGGTGCGCTCTCGCCGGTGATTGCGGCTTCGTTGACCGATGCCACGCCTTCGACCACTTCGCCATCGGCGGGAATGAGGTCGCCGGTATCGACCAGCACGACGTCGCCGAGCCTGAGGCTGGTCGCGGCGACTTCGTCGAAATCTCGGCCCGAACTCTTCAGCTTCTTGGCCGACAATTGCGCCTTGGTATCGCGCAGGCTCGCTGCCTGTGCCTTGCCGCGCCCTTCGGCCAGTGCCTCGGCAAAATTGCCGAACAGCACGGTCAGCCACAGCCAGATGACGAGCTGGATCTGAAACGCCAAGCTGCCCGAACCATGCCCGGTGACAAGCAAGACGGTGAGCAACGTCGCCACCACCCCGGTGGTGAACATCACCGGATTGCGGACCAGCATGCGCGGGTTGAGCTTGACGAAGGCGTCGCCGATCGCCGGCACGATCAGGGCGCGCTGGAAGATTGACGAAGCTTGCTTGGTCTCACGGGACATAGTCGTCGTCCTTAAAAAGTCTGGCCGCGGATCATCGCGAGATGATCGGCGATCGGCCCCAGAGCGAGGCTCGGCAAAAAGGTCAGTCCACCCAGGATCAGCACCAGTCCGGCGAGCAGGCCGATCCACAACGGCCCGGTGGTTGGAAAACTGCCGGCGCCTTCGGGGCTGTGCTTCTTCCCCGCGAGGCTCCCGGCAATCGCCAGCACTGGAAGGATGATGGCAAAGCGGCCGATGAACATCGCCACCGCCAACGTCCCCGCCCAGAACGGGTTGGAAGCCGTCAACCCCGCAAAGGCAGAGCCATTGTTTCCGGCTGCAGAACTATACGCATAGAGCGCCTCGCTCAGTCCGTGCGGACCCTTCTCCTGCAACCCTTCGAGCCCTTGCGGCAGCACGAGTGCAAGCGCGGTGAAGCCGAGGATCGCGAGCGGCAAGGCAGCGATGGCGATCACCGCCAGCTTGACCTCGCGACTTTCGATCTTCTTGCCGACATATTCCGGCGTTCGCCCGACCATCAGGCCGGCGATGAAGATCGCCAGCACGGCATAAAGCAGCATCCCGTAGAGGCCCGCCCCGACCCCGCCGATAATCACTTCGCCAAGCTGGATGTTGAACAAGGGGATCAATCCCCCGATCGCGGTGAAGCTGTCGTGCATGGCGTTGACCGCACCGCATGAGGCCGAGGTGGTAACCGCGGCGAACAAGGCCGATGCAGCGATGCCGAAGCGCGTTTCCTTGCCTTCCATATTGCCGCCCAGCGCATCGACTCCAAGCGCATGGTGGATCGGGTTGCCCCCGGCTTCGGCGATATACAGCACAGCGGTGCCAGCCGCGAACAGGATCAGCATCGCGGTCAGGATCGTCCAGCCCTGACGAGTGTTGCCGACCGCCTTGCCGAACGTCCAGGTCAGCCCCGCGCCGAGCGCGAAGATCGACAGCATCTGGATGAAGTTGCTGAGGTCGGAAGGGTTTTCAAAGGGGTGCGCGCTGTTCGCGTTGAAGAAGCCGCCACCATTGGTGCCGAACATCTTGATCGCTTCCTGGCTCGCCACCGGGCCGAGCGCCAAGGTTTGTTTCGCCCCTTCGATCGTGGTCGCGACGACCGATCCGGCGAAGGTCTGCGGCACCCCCATCGCGATCAGCACGATCGCGTAGATGATGGTTGCCGGAAGCAGCAAGTAAAGCGTGACGCGCGTGATGTCGGCCCAGAAATTGCCGATGCCTTTGGTCTCGCGCCGTGCGAAACCACGGATCAGCGCGAACGCTACCGCGATCCCGGTTGCCGCCGAGAGAAAATTCTGGACCGTCAGGCCGGCCATCTGGACCAGGTTGGACATGGTCGATTCGCCGGCATAGCTTTGCCAATTGGTATTGGTGACGAAACTGATCGCGGTGTTGACCGCGATCGGCGTCGGCACTGCGCCAAGGCCCTGCGGATTGAGCGGCAAAACGCCCTGCGCTTTCTGCAAGGCGATCAGCAGCACGATTCCGAACAGGTTGAAGATCATCATCGCCGCGGCATAGCGGCGCCAGCCTTGCTCCTTGGCCGGATCGACCCCCGCGGCGCTGTAGAACACGCGCTCGAGTGGCGCGATCCAGCCAAGCCCGCGCGGCCTGCGGCCTTCGTACAAAGCGAACAGCCACGCCCCGAACGGCTTGGCCATCGCCGCCGTCAGCGCGATGAAGCCGGCGATCAGCAGCCAGCCCTCGATCGTCGTATTTTCCATCGGTCGGGCCTTCTTAAAAGCGTTCGGGCCGCGCGAGCACGGCGGTCAGGTAAATCAGCAGGCCGAGCGCGGTCGCGCCGCCAAGCACCAGATCAAGCGTCATTCGCCGGTCCTCGCATTGGGATCGAACAAAGCGATCAAGGGGAAAAAGGCCAAAGCGGCGGCAACCAGCGCGGCGAGCATCAGAAGCTCGCCCCGACCGACAGCACGATCGCGCGGTCGACGATGTCCTTCGTCGCGCCGACCGACAGCGCGTCACGGCGGCTGATGTTGGTATCGACATAGCTCGCGCCAAAGGTCAGGTTGCGCCACGCCGCCGACGCGCCCAGCGACCAGTCAAGATAGTGATCGCCCGGCGTGAGCGCGGTCTTGCCCTTCGAATATCCGACATGGCTGTTGAGGGTGATCGGTGTGCCCTTGAGCGGCAGCGCATATTCCCCGAACGTGTAAAGGTTGCTGTGATTGCCGAGCGCCTTTTGCGACGGCGCGAACGCCACGCCGACCTTGGCAGTACCTGGCCCGATCGCCTTGGCGACGTTGGCATAGGGTTCGAAAAACTCGAAGTTGCCGCCCTTTGACCCGGGATAGGCATAATAAAGCAGCCCGACGTCGGTGACGAATCCTGCACCGACGTCTTTTTTATATCCGCCATACAGGTCGAGCTCGATGTTCGACCCGCCGAGTTCGCCGAAGCCGTCGAGCGAACTCGACCACGCGCCGACGTAAAAACCGCTTTTGTGATTAAGGTTGATCGTACCTTGCAGCGCGGGCTTTTCGTCCGACAAGGAAATGCCACGGAAACGGTATTGCGACACGCCGGTCACTCCGCCGGTAATGGTCAGCGCCGGGCTCGGTGCCGGTGACGGCGCGACGGACGCGTCCTGGGCGAGCACCGGGCTTGCGAACAAGGCTGCCGACCCGGCGAGCACGGTCAAGGAACGGAACATTTCGAACAATCTCCGGCAAGCCGCGATGGCGGCGGATGAAGATCGGCAGATGCGCCGCTTGCCCGTTACAATGCCATGCGGCGTCGCGGTCTCGGCGTAAAACTTTCGTAAACGATATGCGATGGCACAGACCAGGTCGCGACAGCCTCGACGCGTCCAATCACAGTCCGTCGAACGGGCTCGCCGGTCGCGGTCGGTGTGCAGGATAAGCGGATGCGCTCGCCAGCGATCGCGATGCACGATCGCTTCTGATGCTATGTCAAGAGTCGGTGATCGCTCTGGAAAATGGTGGGCGTGGCAAGGATTGAACTTGCGACCCCTGCGATGTCAACACAGTGCTGTCGCATGTTTTTGGCTTAAAAGCGCCGTTTCCTATTCCACAGTAACGCGAACGAAGCTGGAACATCGAGGACTTTTGCCGTTGGTTTACCGCAACTTTACCGCACGGCTTATCGGAGCGAAATCATGACCTACCCCATCCCCATCGAAGCGCTCGACGATCGCCTCGCATGGATCGGCACCAGCGGGTCCGGCAAAAGCTATAACGCCAGTGCCGGCGTCGAGCGCTTGCTGGCCAGCGGCGCGCGCGTCGTCATTGTCGATCCGCTCGATGTCTGGTGGGGCTTGAGGCTCAAAGCCGACGGCAAGCCATCACCACACAATGTCGTCATTTTCGGCGGCGCGCATGGCGATCTCCCGCTCAACGAAGGCGCCGGATCGCTGATCGGTGAGACGGTCGCCACCATGTCCGAAAGCTGCATCGTCAGCTTGGGCGGGTTGACGACAAAGGCAAGCGAGCGGCGCTTCATGCTCGCCTTTCTCGACGCGATTTATCGATCAACCGACGCGCGGCGCACCGACCCCTACCACATCGTGTTCGATGAAGCTGATCTGTGGGCACCGCAAAACTCGTCCGAGCCGATGCTGCAAAGCCGAATGGAGGAGATCGTCCGTCGCGGCCGCATCCGTGGCTTCATCCCCTGGCTGATCACGCAGCGCCCGGCTGTGCTTTCCAAGGACGTGCTGAGCCAGGCTGACGGCTTGGTCGCGTTCAAGCTTACATCGTCGCAGGATCGAAAGGCGATTGGCGATTGGGTCAAGGGGCAAGCCGACGAAGGGCAATGGAAGGCCATTGATGCTCAATTGCCGACGATGCAGCGCGGCCAAGGCGTCGTCTGGATACCGGGACGAAGCATCCTTGAGACCGCGCAATTCCCGACCAAGGCGACGTTCGATAGCTCGCGAACCCCGACGCGCGGTGAGAGGCGCGAACGGCGCGACCTGAAGCGGCTGAACCTCGAAGCGCTCAAGGGGAAGTTGGCCAGCATCGAGGAGGAGGCGAAGGCCAGCGACCCGAAGGCGCTCAAGGCGGAGGTCGCCAAGCTGCGTCGGGAGTTGGTGCTTGCCGAGCGCAAGATCACCGCGCCACCTCCGGCCGAGCGCATCGTCGCCAATGCACACGAAATCGAGGCGGCGCGCGCGGAAGGTGAACGGGTCGGGATCGCGATTGGCATTGCCAAGGCGCAGTCCGCACTGAGCGCACTTCGGGTTAACGACGTGCCGACGGGGCCGCGTGCTCCGCGCGCGCCTGCCGCGCCGCCTCCCGCGCGCCGCGCGCTCGCCGCGCCGATCGACGCCGACGGGTCAGTCCCCGCCGGATGCGCGAAACCGCTTGCCGCGCTCGCCGCCGTATTTCCGTCAGGCCTTACCGAACCGCAATGGGCCACCGCGGCAGGCTACAAGCGCAGCGGCGGAACTTGGGGCACCTACAAAAGTCGATTGCGCGGCGCTGGACTAATCGAAGCGCGCGACGGCCGATGGTTCGCCAGTGAGGCCGGAGCCAAGGCTGTCGGCGATGTCGAGCTGCCGCCGGCGCCCGGACCGGACCTGGTGCGCTGGTGGGCCGCTAAGCTTCCCGGGACCGCGCGCGTGGCCGAGGCGCTGATCGGCGCATGGCCTCAATCGCTAAGCCGTGACGACCTGGCGTTGCGTCTAGACATGTCGCCGTCGGGCGGATCGTTCGGCACCTATCTCAGTCGTCTTGCTGGTCCGGGGCTGATCACTCGCGAGGGTGGCCTGATCGCGCTTTCGGCAGACGTGATGGGCGCCCAACCCTTAGCAGACCATAACAAAGGAGAAATATTGCCATGAGCGAACATTTCACGCCGGTTACGTTGGTCCAGCCTTGCCCGCCGCATCAATGGGCGCACGCGTCCACGGTCGGCTATTTTCTCTGCATGAATTGCCGGAAGCAGGTCAATCACGACGATCCCGAATATGCCAAGATCATGGCTGATCGGGATGCTCGCCTTGCTGCACTGACCACCCGATCCCCCAAGCTAAAGGACGATGCTCCGAATGGTCCGCATGGGGGTCCGCCAGTGCCGACTGTGCCGCCGCCTCATCGCACGACGGGTGACAGGCGCTCCGCCGCGGGCATTCTCCGCAATCCCCGTCCGCCAGAAGCCGCGCTGAATATGTGTGCGCATGGAGCCGATCGCGGGACATACTGCGGATATTGCGGGGGCTATAGCCAGGGCGACGGTCGCCCCGTGCCCGTTGTTAGAGCCAAGCTAAAGGACAATGCTGCCGATTATGCTGGCTTTGTCGAAGTAAACCTGGCGGATTTCGATCCAGCGCAGATCAGGCGCGATGCTGTCGAACGGGTGGCGAGAGCGCTTTACGAGCATTGGGTGTCTGAAAGCGTCGAAGACGATTGGGTCGGGTGGGAACGCCTGCGCGACAAGGAGACATGGCGCGGCCGTGCCCTCGCCGCCATCGCAGCCCTCTCCAATAAGGATGATGAGGAGGTTTTTCCGTCCGCACCGAAAAACCTCAAGGATGATGAGGTGGCAGCCCTTCGGAATGCACTCGAACGGATTGATCGCAATTTCTGGCTTTTGCTTGAAGGTAAGCCCGTCCGCGACGTGGCAGAGACAAAGGCCGAAGTGCAACGAGCCCTCGCCATGAGGGATTCTGTCTTACTTGAGAACCGCGGCGAATCCCCCCAAGACTAAGCCGATTAAGGACCCGATCACATGGACGAAGGGCGACGCGATCGGCGAGCGCGATGGCCGAACCCTCTACTCGTTCACGGCGTCTCAAGGGCGCTGGTCGGCGGGGGTTTATGCGTTCGACCTCGAGGAGGCGAAGCGGAAGCTGGAAGCGCAGGCCAAGGGGGCTGGCTGATCAGCGGAGGTGCGTTCGCTACGGATCTGTGCCGCGACGAGATCAATTTCTTTTCAGGCGAAATGCTCGCGATGCGCTGCGGAGCCGCCCCATTGATCGAGCACCACGCCCCGCCATACTCACCGGCACCCCGATAGCCGATCACGAACGTCCGGGAGTTGGTCGGGTCGATCGCCATGCCGCCGGTCCAGCAGCGTTGTTGCCCCAGATTCTCGTTTGACCTCATCGGACCGAAGATCACTTCGGCGCGCGACGTGAAGGCGTCGAGACTGCGGATCAGGAAGCCGCGGTAACAGACATAGCCCACCCCGTCCTCGCCGATCGCCTGCGTGTAGGTGCCGCCGTTGTCGGTCAGGGTCGCAAGGCGCTGCGCCTCGGTCAGCGCCGGGATGCCGGGGATCGTGTGCTCGAGAAGGGTCTGACGCCAACGCACCTCGCCCCGCTCGCGGATAAACGCGGTTGCGGTGTCGGTGCCGGCCATCTCGTACCGGCCGCGCGCCGACTGCATCCCATCGGTCAAAAACCCACCACCGTGAATCTGGATGTTGCCGAACACCTCGCCGACTTCGGTCGGTATCTTGGTAGGCGGGATTGTGGGCACCGGGTCGGGCTTGGGCGTGGGGGTCGGAGCTGGGTCCGTGGTGGGCGACGGCTGAGGCGCGATCTGGCCCGCGATCAGCGCTTCGAGCGAGACGCCAAGCTGCTTGAGCGC
>CAXSCF010000034.1:3082-23355 GCA_964235815.1 uncultured Sphingomicrobium sp. | reverse complement strand
GTGGGCTGGGCGATGGCCAGCGCGATCAAGGGCGACAGCCGGATCGCGATGGGCTGGATCGGCGACGGTGCAACCGCCGAGGGCGATTTCCATTCGGCGCTGACCTTCGCCGCAGTCTATCAAGCGCCGGTGATCCTCGCGGTGGTCAACAATCAATGGGCGATCTCGAGCTTTTCGGGGATCGCGGGGGCCGAGCAGGCGACCTTTGCGTCACGCGCCATCGGCTATGGCATTGCTGGCTTGCGCGTCGATGGCAATGACGCGCTTGCGGTTTATGCATCGACCCGCTGGGCGGCGGACCGTGCGCGCTCCAACAAGGGTCCGACCCTGATCGAATATTTCACCTACCGCGCAGAGGGTCACTCGACCTCCGACGATCCGAGCGGCTATCGCCCCGCGGGCGAAGCCCAGGCGTGGCCGCTGGGCGACCCGATCGCGCGATTGAAGGCGCATCTCGTGACGCTCGGCGAATGGGACGACAGTCGCGACGCCGCACTCGACCAGCAACTCGACGCCACCGTCCGCGCGGCGCAGAAGGAGGCCGAGAAGCTCGGCATCCTTCCCCAACAAGGGTTCGACGACATTCCCTCGATGTTCGACGATGTCTTCGCCGAGGTTCCGTGGCACCTCGCCGAGCAGCGCGATCAGGCGCTGTTCGAAGCGCGCGAGTTCCTTGGGCGCGAACCGTCGTGACCGACGCGTCCCCCACCACCAACCGCAACATGATCCAGGCGATCAACGACGCCCACCGCGTGATGATGGAGCGCGACCCCGACATCGTCGTGTTCGGCGAGGACATCGGATATTTCGGAGGTGTGTTCCGCGCCACCGAGGGCTTGCAGAAGCAGTTCGGCAAATCCCGCGCCTTCGACGCCCCGATCAGCGAAGGCGGCATCATCGGCACCGCGGTCGGGATGGCGGCCTATGGCCTGAAACCCGTGGTCGAAATCCAGTTCGCCGATTACATCTACCCCGGCTATGACCAGATCGTCAGCGAAGTCGCCAAGATGCGCTATCGCACCGCGGGCGAATGGACCATGCCGATGGTCATCCGCTCGCCCTATGGCGGGGGCATCTTCGGCGGCCAGACCCATTCTCAATCGCCCGAGGCACTGTTCACCCACATCGCCGGGATCAAGACCGTTATCCCGTCCAATCCCTACGACGCCAAGGGCTTGCTGATCGCCGCGATCGAGGATCCCGATCCGGTGCTGTTCTTCGAACCCAAGCGGATCTACAACGGTCCGTTCGACGGGCATCACGACCGCCCCGTGACGCCGTGGGCGAAGCATCCCGCAAGCCAAGTCCCCGACGGCCATTATACGGTGCCGCTGGGCAAGGCGAACATCGTTCGGCCGGGCGAGGCGCTGACGCTGATCACTTATGGCACGATGGTCCATGTCGCGCTCGCCGCGGTCGAGGAGAATGGCGTCGATGCCGAGGTGATCGACCTCCGCACGCTGATTCCGCTCGACATCGCGACGATCGAGCAGAGCGTCAAAAAGACCGGTCGATGCCTGATCGTCCAGGAAGCGACCCGCACCTCGGGCTTCGGCGCCGAATTGAGCGCGCTCGTCCAGGAACGCTGCTTCTATCATCTCGAAGCCCCGATCGAGCGCGTCGCGGGGTGGGATACACCCTACCCCCACGCTTATGAATGGGTCTATTTCCCCGGCCCGCTCCGGTTGAAGAATGCGTTGAAAAAGGTGCTGGCATAATGGCGACCTATTTGTTCAAGCTGCCCGACATTGGCGAAGGCATTGCCGAGGCCGAGGTCGTCGCATGGCACGTCAAGGTCGGCGACCGGGTCGAGGAAGACCAGCAGCTGGCCGACATGATGACCGACAAGGCGACGGTCGAAATGGAATCGCCTGTTGCCGGCACCGTGACCAAGCTGGCGGGCGAGGTCGGCGACATGCTCGCGATCGGCTGTGTGCTGGTCGAGATCGAGACCGAGGCCGACACCAACGCCATCGAGAGCAAGGACGAGCAGCCGCTGGGTGACGGCGCGGTGCTCGCGAGCCCGGCGATGGCGGAAGAAATTCCCACGTCCGCGACGGCCAGCACCCCTCCCGCCGGAGCGGGAGGGGTCGACTCGCCGCAGGCGAGCGGGGGAGGGCAGGTCGTTGCCGCAGAGGACAGGCCCTCCCCTCCGGCCGCCTCCGGCGACCTCCCCCCAACGTCGGGACACGATCACGCCCCGCGTGATCTGAAGGCCGCTGGGGGCGGTCTTCATCCCGACGTTCACTCTGGTGGGAGGGGAGAAGTGAAAACCCTCGCCTCCCCGGCGGTGCGCCAGCGCGCGCGCGACCTCGGGATCGATCTGGGCGAGGTGAAGACCGCTGCCGATCGCGTTCGCCATGCCGACCTCGATGCGTATCTGCTGTATCATGGCGGCAGCGTCAGCCACGGCGCCGCCGCGGCCGCGCGGCCTGACGAGACGACCAAGGTCGTCGGCCTGCGCCGCAAGATCGCCGAGAATATGCAGGAGGCCAAGCGTCGTATCCCGCACTTCACGCTGGTCGAGGAGTTCGACGTCACCGATCTCGAAGAGACGCGGGCGATGATGAACAAGGACCGCGGCGATCGGCCCAAGCTGACCTTGTTGCCGTTCCTGATCGCGGCAATGGGCAAGGCGCTGCCGGCGTGGCCCATGCTCAACGCGACCTTCGACGATGATGCGATGCAGCTCACCCGCCACGGCGCGATGCACCTCGGCATGGCGACCCAGACCCCGGGCGGGCTGATGGTCCCGGTGATCCGCGATGCCCAGGCCAAGACCGTGTGGCAGTTGGCCAAGGAGATCGGTCGTCTCGCCGGCGCCGCCAAGTCGGGCAAGGCGGCGCGCGAGGAGCTGAGCGGATCGACGATCACGCTGTCGAGCCTCGGGCCGATGGGCGGGGTCACTTCCACCCCGGTCATCAACCGTCCAGAAGTGGCGATCATCGCGGTCAATAAATTGCGCGAAATGCCGGTCATCGTCGATGGCGAGCTGGAAGCGCGCAAGCTGATGAACCTGTCGCTGTCGTGCGATCACCGCGTCGTCGATGGATGGGATGCGGCAAGCTTCCTCCAGGAAATGAAACGCTTCATCGAAAATCCGCTGAGACTGCTGTCGTAGCGCGCAAAAGGCGTGAACTTTTCACGCCGCGGCTTCGTTGGGCGGGCATGAGCAAGGCGGTTGGGGGACGTGTGTTGTCCACCCTCCCGCCGCGCTCCCCGCGCCCTACAGGAGGCCCAGTGATGAGCATCGAAAACCCCAACGACACCCTCGGCAACAAGGCCAATGACATGACCGACGGTCGGGATGATCCCAACAAGGGCCCGTTCGACCGTGCGCGCAATGCGCTTGAGGGTCGCGACGATCCCAATCGCGGGCCGCTCGATCGCGCCGAGAACGCCAGCGGCTATGACGATCCCAACAAGGGTCCGCTCGACCGCGCCGCCAACGCCGTCACTGGCGGGACCGGCGGGACCGCCGCGGCAATGGGAGGATCGAGCACGCAATATGGCAATGATCGCGCGACCACCGGAACCAGCACCGGCGGGAAAGCCAGCGCGGTATTCGACACCCAGGAAGAAGCCCAGCGCGCGGTGGAGCAATTGCGCTCGGCCGGGATCGATGATTCCAGCCTGTCGCTGATTGCGCAATCGGGCCGCACCACCACGACCACGGCTGGCGACGGCGAGATCGTCGATGAAGATCATGGCAGCATCCTGCGCGGCATCCTCGGCGGCGGCGCTCTTGGTGCGGGTCTGGGCATCGCCGCGCTGGCAATCCCGGGTGTCGGTCCGCTGGTTGCTGCGGGCGCCATCGCTTCGGCGGCGCTTCCTGGCGCAGCCGCCGTTGGCGCTGCAGTCGGCGCGGCGGCGGGCACGCTCAACGAAGTGCTCAACTCGCATGGCGTGAGCGACGAGGATTCGGCCTATTACGGCGACCGCGTCCAGCAGGGCGGAGTTTTCGTTTCGGTCGATTCGAGCCAAAGCGACGTCGATACGTCACGCGCTCAAGACATCCTCTACAGCTGCGGCGGGCATAGCGCGTCGAGCCCCAAGGCGATGTGACGACGGTGGTGGGAGGTGCCTTGTGTTCCTCCCACCAACCACCTGATGCAAACGGCCGGGCTACCCCGCCTTTCGCAAATCAATCCTGTCCATCAATTCGCGCGATTGCTCGCTGTACGTGCGGGCCATTTCGGCATGGCTCTGGGTTGCGCGCGGATCGATCGCGCGGATCGCGGCAACGGTTTCATGGTCGGCGCGCCGCAACAGATATTCGACTTCTCGAAAATCGTCAGACTCGCTCGACTGCGCAGCGTTTAGCGGGCTCAGGCTGATCATGATGTTCTCCGTAAACTAAGCCGTCATGTCGGCGTCGGCCGATGAATCCTGGGTTAAGCGATGGTTGCGCTTCGCCGCCGATCAGGCGGCGAGTCGCTCGACTTCGGCAAGCCCGTTGGCGATCCCCGCGCGGCGCTGGTCGGGACCGACCGCAATGCCGTCGGCATGGACGAACTCGGGCGTGATGCCGAGAAAGCCGAACACCCCCTTCAAATAGGTCTCGACATGCTCGAGCGCCCCACCGTCCTCGTAAAAGCCACCGCGCGAAATCGCGATGATCACCCGCTTGGCGCCGGCCAGGCCTTCCGGGCGTCCCTCGGCCGTGTAGCGAAATGTCGTGCCGGCGATGGTGATGCGGTCGATCCACGCCTTGAGCTGGCTCGGCACCCCGAAATTATACATTGGCGCGCCAATCACCAGCGTGTCGGCGGCAAGAAATTCGTCGAGCACGTCGGTCTCGGCAAATGCCGCGAGCGTGACATGGTCGAGCGGCTGGGCAACGAGGTCGCGCAGGACGACTATTGCCCCCGGCTGTTCGGCGACCAGTTGCGTGAGCGCGGCGGCGGTCAACTGACGGCTGACGCTTGCCTCGCCGGTAATGCTGCTGTCGATTTTGAGGATGGTCATTTTAAGGTCCTTGGTATTGATTTGTGCCTGGAACACTTTAAATAACCAACCATGAACAGCCTTCAAGAACGCAAAAATTTGTTACCGGGGCACATGATTGTGCCCGACCCCGCCGACCCGCCAAGGGTTGAAGCTCAACGACCTTTGCTCGCCTCGACGCAGCACGGTTCTGGTCCGTGCCTGCAGTCGGCGGGGTGCAAGAATGTCGCCCCGGTGCTCAATCGCGTCGGCGACAAATGGTCGATGCTGATCGTCATGATCCTCGCCGCGGGACCGAAGCGCTTTTCCGAACTCAAACGCGCCGTCGAAGGAATTTCGCAGCGCATGCTGACGCTGTCACTTCGCGGGCTTGAGCGCGACGGGCTGGTCACGCGCACCGTGACCCCGTCGATCCCGCCGCGCGTCGATTATGAGCTGACCGAGCTTGGCGTTTCGCTGCGCGGTCCGGTGAGGGCGCTCGGCGACTGGGCGATCGAGCACATCGCCTGCATTCGTGCCGCTCAGGCGCGGTTCGACGCCATCGCCGACTCCGCCCCGTGACGTTCCGCGCCGAGCGCCGATCGACCTCCGCGCCTCACGTCACGGCGCCGCGCAGCGTTTCGATCATCCGCGTCAGGCGCCCGGCGGCGGAATCGAACCAGTCGAGTTGGTGACGTGCGGCGACGTCGGGGTCGCGCATCAGCTCGCCGCCCAACGCGTTCACTTCCTCGAGCAACACCGACAGATCGGCGGCGACCGCCCCGGCCCGGGACGACGGTTCGATCGTCGCCGCAGGTTGCGGCAGCGGCGCCGTCGCCACCGCGAGCGGCGCGCGCGCCGATTCGCGGGTCGGAAGCCAGTCCGTGACCGACAGCGGATCCGCAAACCTCAGTCCGGCGCGCCCGGCGTTGATCCACACCGCCCGGCCCTTCGCCTCGAGCGCCCCCCGGCGAAGCACGACCTGCGCCCCGACCGGCGGCAATTCACGCCCCTCGATCAGCGCGCCGGTCGGCGACAAATTGCGCACCTTGACCAGCGCGCTGGTCTGAGCGAACGCCAGCGTCGCGACGAGGAACAAATGGGTTCGGTCGCTTGAGCGAATGTCGGTGGAGGCGGGGTCGGCCGTCACGGGGCGGTTCCTCTGGGTGCGGTGCGCCGCGCAAGCTTAGGCATTAAACATGGTGCTGACTTGAAAGTAAGGTCCGAAATGGATTAAGAAGCGGCCGTGACGACGCCCTTGCGTCGCGCCGCGTGAACGGCGATAAGTCGTTACAAACTATCGAAATCCTACGTTAATAACTGTTGGGTACAAGGGCTCGACGATGGAGGGTGGGGCGTGGCGAATGGTTTTTGGACTGCGGCCTTGGTGCTGGGCTTGTCCGCCAGCGCTTGCGGCATGACGGCGGCACCGCGCGCGGCACCGCTTTGCCAGTTCGTCGGCCCCGCCAAGCTTCCCGCAGAGTCCGGCGGCGCGCCGAGCATATGCGGCGCGCTCAGTCGCGCGATCGCCGCGCGCGGGATCAAGACGCGCTTCACCGTGGCGCTTCGGGTAAGCGGGAAATCGATGCTGAGCGCCGATGTCACGCTCGCCGATGGCCGCACCTTGCCGACGCTGCACATGGCGCACATGGACGGCCCGGTCACCAAGCCGGTCCTCGAACGGTTCGGCGTGGCCATCGCGGATCATGTCGCTGGAGCGCCGCATTGACCGCGGCCTCGATTATCAAGCGCGGGCAATCGCCGGCACTTTTTCAGAAGAGTAGGATCATCCGTGCCTGATATTCCTGGTGATAGCTCGACCACGACCAACGTCTCGGTCGGATCGGTCGTCAATGGTTCGATCGAAGTCGGCGGCGATCACGATTGGTATCGGATCAACCTCAGCGCCGGGCAGACGGTCACCGTCGCGCTCAATGCGCTCGGCACGGCGGGGCTCGAGGATCCCTACGTCCGCATTCGCGACTCGGCGGGTTTAGTCATTTACGAGAATGACGATGGCGGCCCCAATCGCGATGCACTGGTGTCGTTCAAGGCCACCACGGGCGGCGTCTATTATATCGATGTCGCCGCATGGGACGATGACGCCGGCACCTTCAAATATACCGGCGACTATCAGCTGCAGGTCAAGAATTACGTCGCACCCCCGGTCGCCACGGTGGGCCAGATCGCGAACCAGTTGACGACCGGCTATTGGGACGGAACGCCGCATCATTTCACCGCCACCCAGGGCGGCTCGATTTCGATCAACCTGACCGCGCTAACCGCCGCCGGTCAAACGCTGGCGCGCGAGGCGCTGCACCAATGGTCCGACGTGATCGGCATCTCCTTCCGGGAAGTCGCGAGCGGCGGCCAGATCGTGTTCGACGATAATGAAGCCGGGGCGGCGACCAGCGCGGTCTATGCCAACGGCGTCGAAACCTCGTCGCATGTCAACGTATCGACCCAGTGGATTTCCGATTACGGCTCGACCGTCGGCACCTACGGGTTCCAGACCTATTTGCACGAGATTGGGCATGCCCTCGGGCTTGGTCATGCCGGCAATTATGATGGGAACGCCAACTTCCCTTACGATGCCTTGTTCCTCAACGACGCCTGGTCGAACAGCGTGATGTCCTATTTCTCGCCGACCGAAAGCAGCTATTTCGCCGACCGCGGATTTTCGCGGGCCTATGTCGGCACTCCGATGGTCGCGGACATCCTCGCCGTGTCGCAGCTCTACGGCCTGTCGACCACGACACGGCTTGGCAACACGACCTATGGCTTCAATTCGACCGCCGGCAATGCGATGTATGACGCGACCGCCAATCCGTCGATCGCCTACACCATCTTCGACAGCGGCGGGGTCGATACGCTCGATTATTCGCGCTTCTCGCAAACGCAAGTGATCGATCTTGCTCAAGGCGCCTTTTCAAACGTCGGCGGGTTGACCGGCACCGTCGCGATCGCCGTGGGGACCGTGATCGAAAATGCGATCGGCGGCAGCGGCAATGATACGATCCGCGGCAATGACGCGGACAATGTGCTGACCGGTAATGCCGGAAGCGATTCGCTTTATGGCTTCGGGGGGAACGACACGTTCTTCGGCGGCTTGGGCGATGACCGACTCTATGGCGGCGACGGATTCGACACCGCCAGCTATGCCGATTCCCTCGCCGGGATTTACATCAACGGCCAGATCGTCAGCTCGATCAACAATGCCGGAGGATTCGGCAGCGACGAACTGTTCGACATTGAGCGGATTGTCGGCTCGGCGTTCGACGACAATCTGTTCGGTGGACCAACCAATCAACGCCTGGAAGGCGGAGCGGGCAACGACACGCTGCAAGGCGAGCGGGGCATCGATATTCTCGTTGGTGGAGCGGGCGCCGACGTGTTCCGTGACACCTTGTTCGGCTTCAACGGCGACACGATCGTCGATTTTACGTCGCAGGACAAAATCGTGTTTGCCGACGTTATGTTTTCCAATTTCACTTACTCGCTGTCTGGGAATACGCTGACCTATTCGGGCGGCACTTTGACCTTCGGCAGCGCCCTTTCAGGTCCGCTGATCGCTCAGGCCGTTGCTGGTGGAATCGGGGTGTCCCTGAACGTCGCGCAACCGCGCTACGCTGGCGAAGCGCTCAGGCTCGCCGACTTTGGCACAAGCGCCGCCGCCGGTGGCTGGTCGTCGGACGACCGCTATCCGCGGCTCATCGCCGACGTCAACGGCGATGGCCGCTCGGACATCGTCGCATTCGGCAATGACGGCGTGTTCGTCTCGCTCGGCACCAGCAGCGGCACCTTCGCGGTCAAGACCCTGGTGACACCATCGTTCGGCGCGGCGGACACTTCGGGCGGATGGTTTTCGAACAATGTCTATCTGCGCACGATGGCTGACGTGAATGGCGACGGCCGCGCCGATATCGTCGGCTTCGGCAATGCCGGGACCTATGTTTCACTCGGCACCGCGGCGGGCGGTTTCGGGCAGATCAACCTTGTCACTCCGGCCTTCGGCGCCGCGGCAAGCTCGGGCGGGTGGATCAATAACGACCTTTATTTGCGCCAGCTCGCCGACGTCAACGGCGACGGCCGGGCCGATGTCGTCGGGTTCGGCAACGCCGGGGTCCATGTCGCGCTCGGCACCGCCTCGGGTGGTTTTGCCATCCCGATCCTCGCCACCGCGGCGTATGGCGCCACGGCGGCCTCAGGCGGATGGTCGTCGAACGATCTCTACATGCGTCAGATGGCCGACATCAACGGCGACGGCCGGGCCGACGTGGTCGGCTTTGGCAATTCGGGGGTCTACGTCTCGCTGGCGACGGCCGAGGGGACATTCGCCAACCCGATCTTCGGGCTCAACCAATTTGGCGTCCTCGCCTCGTCGGGCGGCTGGGCATCGGACAATCTCACCCCGCGCGAGATCGCCGACGTCAATGGCGATCACCGGCTCGATGTCGTCGGCTTCGGCCGCGAGGGCGTCTATATCGCTCTCGGCAATGGCGACGGGACCTTTGGCGCGGCAACGCTCGACATCCATGCCTTTGGCAGTCAACCGGGTGCCGGGAACTGGACCAACGCCGACCTTTATCCGCGTCACCTCGCCGATGTGAACCATGACGGCTCGGCGGACATCGTCGGCTTTTACAGCGATGGGGTGCATATCGCGCTGTCGGGGGTCGATCTGCTGACTTGATCGGTTACGAGGGCGGGGCACTGTTGCTTCCGTGGTGAACGGCGCTAGGGGCATTTGATGTCCCCCGCCCCCGACTCCAACTCTAATACTCCGGATCTCGCCGCGCTCCGCATCCTCGATGATCGGCTGCGCTTTCTCTCCGCATGGACGATCCACCACGCCAACCATGTTCGCGAGTCCGCCGACGGGCTCAAGGTCGGCGGCCATCAGGCCAGTTGCGCGTCGATGTCTGCGCTGATGACCGCGCTTTATTTCCATGCGCTCGGCCCCAACGACCGCGTCGCGGTCAAGCCGCATGGCGGCCCCCTCCTCCACGCGATCCATTATCTGCTCGGCAGCCAGAGCCTCGAACAACTTCAGAATTTCCGCGGCTTCGGCGGGATGCAAAGCTATCCCAGCCGCACCAAGGATCTTATCCCGGTCGACTTCTCGACCGGGTCGGTCGGGCTCGGCGTGGCGATCACCGCCTTCGCCAGCCTGGTCCAGGATTATCTCACCGCGCATGGCAAATTGGCAGAGGCCGACCGCGGTCGCTTCATCGCGCTGATCGGCGATGCCGAACTGGACGAGGGCAATATCTACGAAGCGCTGATCGAGGGTTACAAGCACGACATTCGCAATTGTTGGTGGATCGTCGATTATAATCGCCAAAGCCTCGATGCCACCTCCGCCGACCGCATGTTCGAACGCTTCGACGAGATTTTCGCCAGTTGCGGATGGCGAACGGTCGAACTGCGTTACGGCAAATGGCTCGGCGCTGCGGTGGCGAAGTATCCGGCGCTCAAAGCGTGGCTCGACGACCTCCCCAATGCCGATTTCGCGGCGATGAGTTTTCAGGGCGGACCCGCGTGGCGGGCGCGGATCACGGCCGACCTCGGCGTGGCCGCGGCCGACTTCCTCGGGGCGCATGACGACGATGCCTTGGGCAGCCTGATGACCGACCTTGGCGGGCATTGCATGGCAACGCTGGTCGAGGCGTTCGATGCCGCGCAGGACGATGTCCCGACCTTGTTCGTCGCCTGGACCGTCAAGGGCTTCGGCCTCCCCTTTGCCGGGCACAAGGACAATCATTCGGGGCTGATGAACCCGACGCAAGCCCACGCCATGCGTGACGCAATGGGGATCGCCGCAGGCGACGAGTGGCGACCGCTCGCCGGGATCGGCGCCAACGCCTTGCCCGCGGTGCAGGCCGTGCTCGACCGCTGCGCGGTTCGCCGCACCAAGCGCGCACGGTCCTTCGGCACGATCGAAATACCGTCGATTGCCGCACCGGGCGGCGACGAACAGGCGACCCAGGCGGCGTTTGGCAAGATCATGCTCGACCTCAGCCGCGCCGGGGGCGACCTTGCCGACCGGATCGTCACCACCTCTCCCGACGTGACCGTCTCGACCAACCTTGGCGCCTGGGTCAATCAGCGTGGCCTGTTCAAGCGGCGCGACATGAAGGACGTTTTTGCCGCCGCAAAGATTGCAAGTGCGCAAAAGTGGTCGGCGACAAGCCAAGGTCAGCACATCGAACTGGGCATCGCCGAATCCAACTTGTTCCTCATGCTCGCCGCTCTGGGCATGACCGGGGACCTGTTCGATTATCGCCTCTTCCCGATTGGCACGCTTTACGATCCCTTCATCGCGCGCGGCCTCGATAGCCTCAATTACGCTTGTTATCAGGATGCGCGCTTCCTCCTCGTCGCCACCCCGAGCGGGATCACGCTCGGGCCGGAGGGTGGCGCCCATCAGTCGATCAACCCGCCGCTGATCGCCCTCGGCCAGCCCGGTCTGCGCCATTACGAGCCGGCGTTCGTCGACGAGCTTGCGCTGATGATGCGCGAAGCGTTCCGCCTGATCGACGACCCGGCTGGCGAATCGACGTACTTGCGCCTTTCGACCCGCTCGATCGCACAGGTCGCGCGCAGCGACGATGGTTGGCACGCCGACGCGCTGGCGGGAGGATATTGGCTGCGCGAGCCCGCGCCCGCGAGCGAGGCCGCGATTGTCGCGATGGGCGCGGTAATGCCCGAAGCCCTCGCCGCGCATGACGAACTTGGTGCGGACTTGCCGGGGCTCGGGCTGCTCGCCATCACCTCGCCTGATCTGCTCCATCGCGGGTGGTCGGCGGCGCAGGCCGCGCGCTGGTCGGGAAGGACCGAACCGAGCCATGTCGAGCGCCTGCTGAGCAAACTCGCGCCGGGTGCCGGCCTCGTCACCCTATGCGACGCCGCCCCGGCGTCGCTATCGTGGCTCGGCGGCGTGATTGGGCAGCGCGTCGCGCCGCTCGGCGTCGATCGCTTCGGCCAGACCGGCAGCCTCGCCGATCTCTACGCCGCCTACCGCCTCGACGGCGATGCGATCACGCAGGCGGTCGCCGAACTGCTGCTAAAGCCTTCTTAAGACAAAGGCTTTTAGATCGACGCGATGTCCAGCATTTGTCCCGCCCTCGATCAGAGTCTCGCCGCCGAACTCGATCATGCGCGCGACATGTTGATCGAGATGGGCGATGCGTTGGCGCTGAGCCACCACATCGTTGCGGAGCATGGCGTCGCATTGCAGGCGGTCGACATCGTCGGGCAGATGCTGGGTCATATCGCCAATGTCGTTCGCGCCGACGATCGGCTCGCTGCGGTCCAGCGCATCGGCATGTGCGAATTGAAGGCAAAGCTCGCCGCCGCCGCTTGAGGCCGCGCCCCGGCTGGCCTAGGACGGCGCGATGGCAGGACGTTTTTTCGACGAGTGGCACGTGGGCGACAACATCGCGCACGCCATCACCCGCACCGTGACCGAGACCGACAATGTTCTCGTGTCGGCGCTCACCCACAATCCGCAACCGATGCACCTTGATCATGAAGTCGCGGGTGCGTCCGAATACGGCCGGCCCCTGGTCAATTCGATTTACACCTTCGGCCTGATGGTCGGGGTGTCGGTCAGCGACACCACGCTCGGCACGCTGGTTGCCAACCTTGGCTATGACAAATTGGTTTTTCCCGCCCCGGTGTTTGTCGGCGATACGCTGCGCTCGGAAAGCGAATGCCTCGCAGTGCGCGCGTCCAACTCGCGTCCCGACGCCGGAATCGTCACTTGGGCGCATCGCAGTTTCAACCAGCGCGGCGAGAAAGTGTGCGAATGCACCCGTTCCGCTTTGCTCAAGCGGCGGCCGTCATGACGTTGATGCCCCCGCGCAGCTGGCTGTTCGTCCCCGCCGACAGCGAGAAAAAGATCGCCAAGGCGCTCGACAGCGCTGCCGATGCCTTGATCTTCGACCTTGAGGACAGCGTCGCCGCCGACCGCAAGGATGCCGCGCGCGCCTTGCTCAAAGCGCTTCCGCCGCGAGACGGCGGGCCCCGCTGGTGGGTGCGCATCAATCCGCTCGGCTCCGAACATCTCAAGGCCGATCTGAAGATGCTCGCCTCGGCCGACATGTTCGGCATCGTTCTGCCCAAGGCCGAAAGCGGCGCCGATGTGACCTTCATCGCCCATCGCACGGGCAATGTGCCGATCCATGCGATCGTCACCGAAACCGCGCCAAGCCTGTTCGGCCTCCTGAGCTATCGCGACTCCAAGGCTCCGTTGGCAGCGATGAGCTGGGGCGCCGAAGACTTGTCCGCCGCGCTCGGGGCCAGTTCGAAATATGGCCCCGACGGCGAACTCGCGTTCACCTACAAGCTGGCCCGATCGCTGACCTTGGCGGGGGCGGTGGCGGCAGGAGTCCAGCCGGTCGATGGCGTGTTCGCCGACTTCACCGATGATCACGGCCTCGAACTCGAATCGCGCGCCGCGGCGTGCGAGGGATTTACCGGCAAGCTTGCGATCCATCCGCGACAGGTCGCGATCATCAACGCCGCGTTCACGCCCTCGGTGGCGGAGGTCAAGCATGCCGAGGCGATTATCGCTGCGTTTGCCGCCGATCCCAAGGCCGGGGTGTTGAGCATCAATGGCCGCATGGTCGATCGCCCCCACCTGCTTCAAGCGCAAGGGGTTCTGGCCCGCGCGCGCTGACCCGTTTGAAGGAGATCGACATGCCGACCCAAGGCGCTGGATGGCGCACCGGCGCCACGGAGGACCCGCTCAAGCCGACGATCCGCATCGAACAGGTCAGCGAAATCCATGATCGTTTGCTGACGAACGATGTCCATTGTCGCCTCGTGATCGACAGGGATGCACCTGCGTGACGACCAGCCACGCCGTTCCTCCGGGGTTTGCGGCACGGATCGGTGCGGCCGAGGTGCAGAATCTGCGTGAGTCGGTGGCGGACCATGCCGACGCCTTTTGGCTCGAACAGGCGCGCCGCCTCGACTGGATCAAGCCACCCGCGAGCGCCGGAGACTGGTCGTTCGACCAAGCGGATTTTCACATCGAATGGTTCGCCGACGGCACGCTTAATCTTGCTGCCAATTGCCTCGACCGCCACTTGGCCGAGCGCGGCGACAAGATCGCGATTGTCTTCGAGGGCGACGAGCCGGGCGACGGGCACACGCTGACGTATCGCGAGTTGCATGCCCTCGTCGGACGCTTCGCCAATTTGCTCAAGCGCGAAGGCGTTGCGCGCGGCGATCGCGTCATGATCTATTTGCCCATGATCCCCGAGGCTGCGGCGGCAATGCTCGCCTGCGCCCGGATCGGCGCGATCCACTGCGTGGTGTTCGGTGGCTTTTCGCCCGAGAGCTTGGCCGGGCGGATCGAGGATACCGGGGCGCGGATCGTCATCACGGCCGACGAGGGCATGCGCGGCGGCAAGCGCATCCCCCTCAAGGCCAACGTCGATGCCGCCTGCGCGCTGGCGGGGGGCGCCATCGAGCGCGTCATCGTGGTGGCGCGGACGGGCGCCGAGATCGCCTGGCATCCCCAGCGCGACCTGCGCTGGGAGGATGAGCGCGACGCTCTGTCGCCCGACTGCGCGGCCGAGCCGATGGGTGCCGAAGACCCCTTGTTCATCCTCTATACCTCGGGTTCGACGGGCAAGCCCAAGGGCGTGGTTCACACCACCGGCGGCTATGCGACGTGGGCGGCGGCGACCTTCGACTGGGTGTTCGATCCGCGCGAGGACGACGTCTTCTGGTGCACCGCCGATGTCGGCTGGATCACCGGACATAGCTATACCGTCTATGGCGCGCTGCTCAACGGCGCGACGACGGTGATGTTCGACGGGGTGCCGACCTATCCCGACGCGGGGCGGATGTGGGAGACATGCGACCGGCTTGGCGTGACGATCTTCTACACCGCGCCGACCGCGATCCGCGCCTTGATGCGAGAAGGCGACGGACCGGTAAAGGCGCATGCGCGATCCTCGATCCGCTTGCTCGGGACGGTCGGCGAGCCGATCAACCCGGAGGCGTGGGAATGGTATTGGCGGGTCGTCGGCGACGAGCGTTGCCCGATCGTCGATACCTGGTGGCAAACCGAAACGGGAGGCATGTTGATCGCCAACTTCCCCGGCGCGATGACGATGAAGCCGGGAAGTGCAAGCCGCCCTTTGCCCGGGATCGAACCCGTGCTGGTCGATGCCGAGGGACAGGAACTGGCGGGCGCAACGAGCGGCAATCTGTGCCTTCGCGCGAGTTGGCCGGGGCAGATGCGCACCGTATGGGGCGACCCTCGGCGCTTCTTCGACACCTATTTCACGACCTATCCCGGCCTATATTTCACCGGGGACGGCTGCCGCCGCGACGAGGATGATTATTATTGGATCACTGGCCGGGTCGATGATGTGATCAATGTCTCGGGCCACCGCGTCGGCACGGCCGAAGTCGAAAGCGCCCTCGTCGCGCATCCGCTGGTCGCCGAAGCCGCGGTCGTCGGCGCGCCGCATGACCTCAAAGGCCAGGGCATATACGCTTTCGTCACCTTGAACGTGGGCGAGGAGGGCAGCGAATTGCTCAAGACCGAACTCAACCAGGAGGTGCGCAAGCACATCGGTGCCTTGGCCATCCCCGAGAGCATTCAATTCGCCCCGGCGTTGCCCAAGACGCGGTCGGGCAAGATCATGCGCCGCATCCTGCGCAACCTCGCAGAGGGCCGACTGGACCAGTTGGGAGACGTCTCGACCCTCGCCGACCCGACGGTGGTCGAAGCCTTGGTCGCGGCGCGCGGAGCGAAGTGACCGCGCCGGACGTTGAAGCCCGATGATCCGTCCTCTTTTCCTCGCGCTCGCCCTTGTCGGATGCAGCGGCGCCGCGCCGCGCGACCCGGCCGAACCGTTTGATCCGATCGCTTTCTTCAGCGGCACCTCGCATGGTGAAGGCCGGTTGAAGGTGCTGATGAAAGGGCCGGTGGCGGTTCACGTCGATAGCCGCGGCGTCCGCCACGGACCGGATGCGATCACCCTTGCCCAGACCGTTCGTGAGGGCAACAAGTCTCCGCGCCAAAGAAGCTGGGATTTGCGCAGGACCTCGCCAAACACTTTTGCCGGAACGTTGAGCGACGCCGAAAGCCCAATCAAGGGGCGACTGATCGACAATCGCTTGATGCTCGATTTCAAGATGAAGGGCGGGCTCGACGCCGAGCAGGTGCTGAGCCTCCAGCCCGACGGGCGGACGCTGCTCAATCGCATGACGATCCGCAAGCTCGGGATTGTCGTAGCTCATCTCGATGAAGTGATCACTCGCGCCAACTGACCTCTTGCGGCAGGCGAAGCACGCGCTATCCCTGCCGTCCAAGGGGAGCGGAATGGACGATCATCAATCAGCTTCGATGGTGCGGATCGTTGCCGCCTCGTCGGCGGGAACGACCTTCGAATGGTATGACTTCTTCATCTTCGGCTCGCTGACCCCGATCATCTCCAAAATCTTTTTCGCCGCACTCGATCCGACCGCGGCGCTGGTCGCGGCGCTGGCCCTGTTCGCGGTCGGCTTTGCCTTTCGCCCGCTCGGCGCCATCCTGTTCGGGGCGATGGGCGACCGGGTCGGGCGCAAGGCCACTTTCCTTACCACGGTCAGCCTGATGGGTGGTGCGACCTTCGCGATCGGGCTGCTCCCGACCTACGCCAGCGCCGGGATCATCGCTCCGATCCTGCTCATCATCCTGCGCATCTGCCAGGGGACCGCGCTTGGCGGCGAATATGGCGGCGCGGCGATCTATGTCGCCGAACATGCGCCAGCCCATCGGCGTGGATCGACCACGGGCTGGATCCAGTCATCGGCGTCGTTTGGACTGCTTGCCGCACTCCTCGTCATCTTCGTCACCCGCAGCGCGCTGGGCGAGCCGGCGTTCGCGGCGTGGGGCTGGCGGATCCCGTTCCTTGTGTCGGTCGTGCTGCTTGCGATCTCGCTGTGGATGCGGGCCAAATTGTCCGAAAGCCCGTCCTTCACCAAGCTCCGCGACGAGGGCGCGGTAAGCAAGGCGCCATTGCGCGAGGCGTTCGCCGAGCGTGGCAACCTCAAGCAAGTGGCGATCGCTTTCTTTGCGATCATGTGTGCCCAGGGCGCGGTGTGGTATTTCACTTTCTTCTACATGCAGGTGTTCCTCGAAAAGTCGCTCGGCATCCCCGGCGCGACCAAGGATTTGCTGCTGATCATCATGACGCTGGCGAGCGCACCACTCTACGTCCTGTTCGGGCGGCTGAGCGACCGCGTCGGGCGCAAGCCGGTGATGCTTGCGGGGATGCTGCTGGCGCTGGCGCTCTATTTCCCCGGATCGCACTGGATCGCGGCGGCCGCCAACCCCGCGCTGGTCGAAGCGCAACGCTCGGCCCCCGTCACCATCCTGACCGATCCCGCGACCTGCGCGGTGCAGTTCGATCCCACGGGCACGCGGCGCTTCGACAGCGGCTGCGACGTCGCCAAGAGCCTGCTCGTCGCGCGCGGGATCAGCTATCGCACCGTCGCGGTCGCGGGGGCCCTGCAGACGTCAATCGCGGTCGGCGAAGGGCGGTTGGCGATGCCCGACCTGCGCGGCACCTCTAGCGCCGCCTTTGCCGCCGCCAAGACCGCGCAGGCGAGCGCGCTTAGCGCGCGGCTGACCGCGGCGGGCTATCCCGCCAGCGCCGACCCGGCGCGTATCCAGTGGCCGCAGCTGATCGGCGTCTTGTTGCTGTTCGTGATCGCCGCGACCGCGGTGTATGGACCGCAGGCGGCGGCGCTGGTCGAGATGTTTCCGACGCGGATCCGCTATAGCGCGATGAGCCTGCCTTACCATTTCGGCACGGGGTGGGTCGGGGGCTTTTTGCCGTTCACCAGTTTCGCGATCGTGGCGATCACGGGAAATGCCTTCGCCGGGCTGTGGTATGCGGTGCTGTTCACCGCGATTTCGGTGTTCACGACGATCTTCTTCTTCAAGGAAACCGCGGGAAAGGCGATCGATTGAAGAAATGCCGGTTTATGACAAGATAGCGCTTGCACCGGCGCTACAAATGTAGCATCACTACAAATGTAGCGTGGAGAATCGAGATGCTGAACAAATTGCCGCCGCGGGAACGCCAAATCGTCGACCTGCTCTTCGAACGCGGCGCGCTGGCGGTATCCGACCTGTGCGAGGCGCTGCCCGATCGGCTGAGCGGATCGGCGGTGCGCGCGATGCTCAAGCGGCTCGAGGACAAGGGTTTCGTGCGGCGCAGCGAATCCGAGCGCGGCTTTCTGTTCACCCCGACGATGAGCGATGCGGCGGCGAGCAAGACCGCGCTGTCGAGCGTGGTGAAGACCTTTTTCAACGGATCGGCGGCAGGGGCGGCGACGGCGCTGCTCGGCATGTCCGACGCGCTTCAGCCAAGCGAACTCGACGAGCTGGAGGCGATGATCGCCCGCGCTCGCCGCGCCAAGGGAGAAGCATGATGGAAATGCTCGTCGCGCTGGGGCTGAAATCGATGCTGATCGCCGGCGCAACGCTCGGCCTGCTCCAGCTGTCGCGCCGCCGCTCGGCCGCCGACCGCTCGTGGATCGCGCATCTCGGGCTGTTGGCGCTGGTCGTCTTGCCGCTCGCCAGTCTGGCGCTGCCCATATGGTCGGTCGAAGTGCCGGCGGCTTTTGCGCCCGATGCGGCCCCGGCCGTGCCGCGGCCGACGATCAGCCCCGATCGGGTCGATCCTCCTTTGACGCTGACCAGCCCTGCCGCCGCAGAGGTCGCGCCCGGGATCGACTGGACGCCGTTCGCTTATGCGCTTCCGGCGCTGGCGCTGCTGCTGGTCACGCTGATCGCGCTGGTGCGCCTGTTCGGGCTGCGCCATCGCGCGCATGTTCTGGTCGATCCGCTGTGGCTCAGCGCGCTGGCGCAGGCCCAGCGGCGGATGGGCTATAAGAATGGCACGGCGTTGCTGACCAGTCCGGAACTGAGCTCCCCGATCAGCTGGGGGTTGCTGCGCCCGATCATCCTGCTGAATGACTCGTCTTTGGCGGCAAAAGGCGAGGCCGAGGCGATCATTGCGCATGAATTGGCGCATATTGCGCGCTTCGATTGGGCGAAATTGATACTGGCGCGGGTCGCCACCGCACTCTTCTGGTTCAATCCGCTGGCGTGGGTGCTGGCGCGTGAGGCGCACCAATTGCGCGAGGAGGCGGCCGACGATGCGGTGCTCGCGTCGAACATCGCCGACACCGATTATGCCCAATTGCTGGTCGGGATCGCACGCCATGAATGC
Organism: uncultured Sphingomicrobium sp.; assembly: GCA_964235815.1. Lineage (GTDB taxonomy): Bacteria > Pseudomonadota > Alphaproteobacteria > Sphingomonadales > Sphingomonadaceae > Sphingomicrobium. The sequence goes on along the minus strand of CAXSCF010000034.1, from coordinate 4,177 downwards.
CGCGGGCTGCTGTTTGGCGCGCACGGCATTTCACCGGGCAAAAGCTCGCTCCGGCGGCGCGTTGGCCGGGTGCTCGACGCCAGCCTGGTGCGAGGTCCCGGGGGTCGATCGTGGGTCGCGGGGTTCGCGGTCGGAATGCTGGTCATGGCCGCACCGCTCGCCGCGCTGACGATCGCGCCCGGGCGCCCCGCGGTTGCGGCGGCGCCGCGCGCACCGACCGCCCCCACTTCGCCTTATCCGTCGAGCGCGCCGATGGCTCCGCGGGCATATAACGCTGCGGCGGCACCAGCCGCGCCGAACGCGCCGTTCGCCCCCGCGCTGCCCAAGGGGGTGAGGGCGACGACGGTGTCGACCGCGACGACTTCGGTTAGCGACGCCGAGGTGGCCCGCGGACTGCGCGAGGCCAAGCGCGGCGCACAAGAAGCCGAGCGCGGAATGCGCGAGGCCGATCGCGGGGCACGCGAAGCCCAGCGTGGCCAGCGTGAAGCCGACCGCGCCCAGCGCGACGCCGACCGTGCCGCGCGATCGGTGCCCGATCATCCGGCCAGCGCAAGCCTCGAGATGCGGATGATGGGGGTCACGCCGGCTTATGTCGCGGCGATCCGTGCCGCCGGGCCGCAATTTCGTGGCCTCGACGAGCATCGAATGATCGAGCTTCGCGCCAAGCACGTCACCCCGCAGTTTATCCGCGCCATTGCCGACGCGGGCTATGGCAGCGAGAGCGTCGAGGCGATCGGCAATGCGGCGGTGCTTGGGCTGACCGCCGAGGCAGTACGCCGCTACGCGTCGAATTGCCGATGCCGTCGCCCGTTGGCCGACCTCGCCGAAATGCAAATGCTGGGGGTCACCCCCGACTATATCGAGCGCGCGCGCCGCGCCGGACACGACAATTTGTCAAAGGATGAGCTGATCGCGCTCCGGATGACGGGACAGCGCATCCCGTGATCCCGACCGCCTGACGTCCATCCTTTTCGCGCGCCTTGCCCGGCGCGTTTCCCGCCTCCCTGCCCGCCTGGAGCCAATCATGCCCCATGTCCTGTCGACGCTTGCCTTGACCGTGTCGCTGGCCAGTCCCGCGCTGGCGCAGTCGACCCC
>CAXSCF010000034.1:0-2982 GCA_964235815.1 uncultured Sphingomicrobium sp. | reverse complement strand
GCTGCCACTGCTGCCACCGCCAAGCGCGTATTCAGCGCCGCCGACTTCACCCGCTTCGCGCCCAAGACGGCGTTCGACATGATCGTCCAGCTGCCGGGCTTTACCTTGCGCGGCGCGGACCAGGAACGCGGGCTTGGCCAGGCGTCGGAGAATGTCCTGATCAACGGCCAGCGTGTCGCCAACAAGTCGGGCGGGGCGATCGCCGAATTGCAACAGATCAGCGCCGCCAACGTCGAACGGATCGAACTGGTCGATGCCGCCCAATTGGGGGTCGCCGGCCTGTCGGGTGAGGTCGCCAACGTGATCGTCAAGGCAAGTCGCAAGGCGAGTGGCCAGTTTGAATGGCAGCCCGAGGTGCGGGCGCATTATGCCCATCCGACGTGGCTGCGCGGGACCGCCAGTTTTTCCGACAAGGTCGGGCCGGCCGATTATACGCTGTCGCTCGAAATGAACGGCAGCCACGGCGCGTTCGGGGGTCCGGTGACGATCGACGACGCGTTCGGCACGCGGATCGAGGATCGCGACCAATTGCTGACCTCCGACTTCGACCAGCCCAAGCTGTCGGCGCGGGTCAAGCTTGACGGACCGGGATCGTCGATCGCCAATCTGACCGCCGCGTGGGCGCCCTATTGGTATCATCAGGACAATCGCGAACGACGCGTCCGGACCGATCGCGATGATCGCACCCGCACCACGCTCCAGCGCCAGATCGGCTATATCGTCGATTTCAACGCGGATTATGACGTTGCGCTGGGATCGGGCCGCCTCAAGCTGATCGGGTTGCGCCATTTCGAACATGAGCCGACCGTCACGACCCAGGTCACGAAGTTCGACAGCAAGCTGGCCGATAGTGGCCTGCGCTTCGACCGGGATGCGCGCATCGGGGAGAGCATCGGGCGGCTGGAATATGGCTGGAAGAGCGGCAAGAACGACTGGCAGGTGACGGTCGAGCGGGCCGACAATCGGCTGGCCCAGATCGGCCGGTTGTTCGAGCTCGCGCCATCGGGCCTGTTTGACGAACAGCCCTTTCCCGACGGCAGCGGGACCGTCGCCGAAACGCGCTATGAAGCCAGCGCGACGTTCAGCCGGCCGCTGACCGCCAAGCTCGATTTGCAACTCGTCGGCGGCGCCGAAATATCGAAGCTCGAGCGCATCGACGGCGATCTTGCGCCGCGCAACTTCTTCCGTCCCAAGGGCAGCGTGACGCTCGGCTGGCGTCCGGCCAAAGGATGGGACGCGAGCCTAAAGCTGCGCCGCCGCGTCGGGCAGATCAGTTTCTACGACTTCCTCGCCCAGCCCAATTTGAACAATGACCGCGAAAGCGCCGGCAATCCCGACCTCGTCCCGCCGCAAAGCTGGGAGATCGAGGGCGAGGTCGGGCGCGAGCTGGGGCGGTGGGGAAAGACCCGGCTGAGGCTTTACGCGCACCGCATCGACGACATCATCGACATCATCCCGATCGGCGACGAGGGCGAGGCGGTCGGCAATTTGCCGCGCGCGACGCGGATCGGGCTGCAATCGACCAGCACGTTCCTGTTCGACCCCTTGGGCTGGAAGGGCGCCAAGCTCGACCTGTCGATCGCGCTCGAGCGGAGCCGGGTCAAGGATCCGCTGACCGGCCGGCCGCGCTCGATCAGCGGCAATATGCGCCAATCCATGTCGGCCTCGCTGCGCGACGACGTGCCCGGAACCAAGCTCGCGTGGGGGATCGACGCCGATTACAACACCTCCGCCGACAATGTTTTCCTGAGCGAGATCGGGCGGGGGTATGAAGGGCCGTTGTTCACCGCAGTCTATGTCGAGCATAAGGATTTGTTCGGGCTGACGGTGCGCGCGACGATCGCCAATCCGCTCAACGGGCGGCATTATTTCGACCGCATCGTCTACGACGGGCGGCGCGGACGCGATCCGGTCGCGTTCGTGCAAAAGAGCGACCAATTGATCGGGCCGATCTTCCGATTGTCGGTCAAGGGCAATTTCTAGCGGGCGAGCGCGGCGGCGGCGCGGGCGCGGGTGGTGACGGCGGCCAGGTCGCGCTCGCCCGGGGGCAGGATCCAGCTTCCGCCGACGCTCAGCACCAAGGGGTCGGCGAGCCAGTCGCTGGCGGTATCGGCGCGGATCCCGCCGGTCGGGCAGAAGCGCGCTTCGCCGAACGGTTCGGCGAGCGCCCTGAGCGCGTGAAGCCCGCCAGAGGCCTCGGCCGGGAAGAAGCCGAAGCGCTTCAGCCCATGATCGAGGCCGCGCATGATATCGCCGGCATTGGCCACCCCGGGGAGGTAGGGAGCCCCGCTGTCGCGCGCGGCGCGGGCGAGCGCATCGGTCAGCCCGGGGGAGGCGATGAAACGCGCCCCGGCATCGAGCGCGATGTGGAGCATGGCGGGGTTGAGGACGGTGCCGGCGCCGACGATCGCGCCCGCGACGCCGGCCATGGCGCGCATCGCGGCGAGCGCATTGGGGGTGCGCAGCGTGACCTCGATCACCGGCAAGCCGCCCTCGACCAGCGCCTCGGCCAGCGCAACCGGGTCGGTGTCGGCATCGAGCATCAGCACCGGGATGACGGGGGCGAGGCGCAGCATCTCGTCGATCGTCATGGCCTCGTCCCGATGGCGAAGAGCAGGGCGCCGATCGCATAGGTCCGTGGCGGGATGCGACCGGTCACCGCGACGATACCTGGGTCGAGCGGGCGCGGGCCGGCGCCATCACGGGCGCCAGTGGATATCGATCGGCTGATCGCACTCGGCAAGCACGCGCCCGATCGGCAGCTTCGACGAATGGCCGTCCTCGATCGCCTGCTCGAGCAGGTCGCGCTTGTGCTGCCCGGTGATGGTGATGAGGATCGTCTTGGCGGCGAGGATCGAGGCGCGAGTCAGGGTGACGCGCGCCACCGGCGCCTCGGCGGGCAGCGGGTCGGGCATCACTCCGACCGCACGGCGCGCCTTGGGAGCGTCGAGCGCGTCGTCGAGATCGGGCCCGGGAAAGATC
>CAXSCF010000033.1:999-23387 GCA_964235815.1 uncultured Sphingomicrobium sp. | reverse complement strand
GCGGCCCGCCGAACCCGGCCTCGGCATCGGCGACGATCGGCGCGAACCAGTCGCGCCCCCCTGCATTCGGGCCGCCCCCCTCGCTGACTTCGACCTGGTCGGCGCGCTGCAACGTCTTGTTGATGCGCTTGGCGAGCTCGGGCCCCGCGTTGGCCGGATAGAGCGACTGGTCGGGATACATGGCGCCCGCGGTATTGGCGTCGGCGGCAACCTGCCAACCCGACAGATAGATTGCTTCCAATCCGGCGCGGACCATCTGCATCGCCTGGTTGCCCGTCACCGCGCCGAGCGCGCGCACGGGCTCGTCGCGGTGCATCAACTGCCACAATTTGTCCGCGCCGCGCCGCGCCAGCGTATGTTCGACGGTGACCGATCCGCGCAGCCGCACGACTTCTTCGGCCGAGTAAGGCCGATCGATCCCGGCGAAGCGGTCGGGAGTGGTGCCGAGCAATTGGTCAAAACTTGTCATCAAGCAGTCCTTCGAGCGAATCGGGTGGCGTTTCGACTCGCTTCAAACCCTCAAACCGGCAAAACGTCTCGGCAATAAAGGTCGCGTTGTCATGAATTGACTTGTGATTCGTGAGCGAAGTTGACAATTTCCTGGCATGACCGACTCAAAGCTCTTCCTTGGGCCCCGCCTCCGCCGCCTCCGCCGCGACCGCAGCCTGTCGCAGACCGACATGGCGGCGAGCCTCGCTATCAGCCCGTCTTATTTGAACCATCTCGAGCGCAACCAGCGTCCGGTCACCGCGGCTTTGTTGCTGCGGCTGGCCGAGACTTACGAGATCGACGTGCGCGCCTTCGCCGCCGCCGGGGGGACGCGGACCGGGGCCGACGACCTCGCCGAAATCTTTTCCGACGCGATCCTCAGCGACCTTGGCGTGCCGCGTTATGAACTGGCCGAAATCGCGCACAACGCGCCATCGGTGGCCGATGCCATCGCCCGCCTCTATGGCGCGCTGAAGGAAGTCGATCGCAACCCGGCGATGGCCCAGAATGGCGACGTCCGCACCCTCGTCACCCCCGAAAACTGGGTGCGCGACTACATCCAACAGCATCGCAATCATTTTCCCGAGTTGGAGCAATGCGCAGAGACGCTGGGCGGGGCGCTGGCCGATCCGCTGTCGGTGACCGAGCCGCTCCGCCGCCGGCTCAAGGAGGCGTGGGGAATTACGGCCCGGGTGGTGTCGCCGGCCGAACTTGGCAATGCCAGCCAGGCCTATGACCCCGAGCGTCGCCTGTTCCTGCTGTCGTCGCTGTTGCGCGCCGAGAACCGCACCTTCGGGCTGGCTTACCAACTGAGCCTGGTCGAATTCGCCGACGTCATCGAACGCATGGTCGAGGCCGCCGCCCCGCCCGACGGAGGGATCCGCCACCTGCTCCACATGAGCCTCGCCAATTATGCCGCCGGGGCGGTAATGATGCCCTATGGCCGCTTCCTCGCCAGCGCCAACGAGCATCATTATTCGATCGACCGGCTGTGCGGTGAATATGGCGCCAATGTCGAACAGGTCGCCCATCGGCTCACCACCCTGGGCCGCGCCGGCGCCCGCGGCGTCCCGTTCTTCATGATTCGGGTCGATCCGGCGGGGAATATTTCCAAGCGCTATGCGGGGGAGAATTTCCCCTTTTCGCGCTTTGGCGGATCGTGCCCGCGGTGGAACTTGCATGCCGCCTTCCAGACCGCCGGGCGTCCCGTCACCCAGCTGATCGAGACCCCCGACGGGCAGCGTTACTTTACCGTCTCGCGGACCATCGACCGCCCGATCCCCACCGACATGTCGGGGGGTCTGCTCGCGATCGGGCTCGGCTGCGATGTAAAATATGCCGGCCTTTTGTCGTGCGCGGCGGGAATCGACCTCAATAATCCGCCGGTGACCCCGGTCGGGCCGGCGTGCGCGATATGCCCGCGGATCGACTGCCCCCACCGCGCCACGGCGCCCGCCGGGCGGCTGCTCGCGGTTGAGGAAAACCGCAAGACGATCAGCCCCTATCCGTTCGTTTCGGCCTGAATACGCCACGCCTCGACCCGATTATTTGAGTTTTGATTTGCAACTCGGGGGAACTCGGCGCCCGCGTCAAGCATTGTACGGGCAAAAGTCAATTAGAAAAAGAGCCGTGAAATGAACAAGCTAGCCCTGGCGCTCGCATCGACCATGCTTGCCTTTGCCATCCCGGTGACCCCCGCCTTCGCCACGGTCGAAACCGAGGAAGCGCGCGCCGAGGCGAGCGACGCGGCGGCGATCGCGCGCGACGACATGGCGCAGCTGTTCGGCGACAAGCAGTTGAAGCCTGGCCAATACGTCTGGTCCGACAAGACCGGCGAAGGAACGCCGCGCGTCGTGATCAGCCTGTCCGATCAATTGGCCTTCGTTTATCGCGGCGATGAACTGGTGGCGGTATCGACCATTTCGAGTGGCAAGCCGGGCAAGGATACGCCGACCGGCATCTTCCCGATCCTGGCCAAGGAAACGATGCACCATTCAAAGAAATATGACGATGCGCCGATGCCGCACATGCAGCGCATCGACGATTATGGCATCGCGCTCCACGCCGGCAACCTTCCCGGCCATCCGGCGAGCCACGGCTGCGTCCGGCTGCCCGCCAAGTTCGCCGCCAAATTATTCGGGGTAACCGAAGTCGGAAGCACCGTCCTGATCGCCGCTTAAGCCGCCAGAGCCGCAATCTCGGCCGCCACCGCCGCCACGCCGTCATTGACGAAGTAGAGCGGCTGCATGTGATTGTTTTCGTACGGGGTGGCGGCGGCGGCCTCGACCGAGAAGCGCCGTCGTTCGACTCCAGGCCCGTCGAGCGCCTGGCCGAATTCGGCAAAGCTCGAGGCCAGCCCTGCGCCGAACACCTTCAGCTCGCCCTCCTCGCGCGCCAGCCCGAATTCGACGCTGTGCCAGTAGACCCGCGCAATGCGATCGCCTTCGCCGCGCGCGATCCCCGCGACCCCGAGCCGCCCAAGCTGCTCCATCATCGACGCCATCATCGCGTCGGCGAGCATCGGCACGTGGCCGAAAATGTCGTGGAACAGGTCGGGTTCGTCGAGATAGTCGAGTTGCGCGTGCGTGCGGATGAAATTGCCGACCGGGAACACCTTGTCTGCCAGCATCGCGAAGAAGATCGCGTCGGGCACCAGCCCCGGCACCGCAACCGTGCGCCACCCGGTGCGCGCGGTCAGCCGCGAGTCGAGCTCGGCCAGGTCGGGCACTCCGGGATGCGCCAAACGGAGCAGGTCGAGCCCGTCGCGAAACGGCTTGACCACCCGCTCTCCCAGGGCCGCCACCTGACGCGCGAACAGGATGTCCCACACTGCGTGGTCCTCAGGCGTGAAGAGATCCCACTCCTGGGGGATGACGTAATTCTGCCAGTCCGTGCCGGCGCCGAGCGGGGTCAAATGGAGGGCTTCATGCGGCATCGGCAATCCTCTTGAGCCAATAAAAAACCCCGCCGAAGCGAGGTGGCACGTGCAGCGGGCAAAGCAGGCGCGCGCCTACCTCGTCCCCGCCGCGGTGGGAGTATAGGTCGGGCGCGTGGGCGAGGCCGGGTTCATAGGGGGAGCCTATCGCATCGCTCCGCTGAACGCCAGATGGCGGCGCGAAACCGCTGCGGCTTGGTCGAACGCTATGCGCCGGTGTGAGCAGCGAGCACGTCGATGGCGTTCGCCAGTTCGACGTCGCGCTCGGTGATCGTGCCGGCGTCATGGCTGGTCAGGCGGAAATCGACGATGTTCCACCGCGAGGTGAATTCGGGATGATGATCGACCGCCTCGGCATGCGCCGCGACCTGCGTCAGGAATTCGAATGCCGTCGCGAAATCGGCAAAGCGATAGGTTCGCACCAGCGCCTTATGCTCCTCGCGCCACCCGTCGGGCACCGCCATGCTCATCCTGTCGTCACTCATGTTCACGAAACCCCTGTCCTGCATGCTCGCACCATGCCTAGCATCGATGCAGGGCACGCCGCGACCCCCTTGAAGCCCTGGTCCGCAGCGCCGTCCGACCCTTGGCGAGGGTATGGTTCGCGCCGACGGGTAGGACCTTTGCGACCTTATCGCCGCCACGGGCCGCCGCGCACCGCCTTGCCAAGCGCGTGTCCCCGGAGCAGGGAAACGCCAAAGGAGATCGCCCGATGATCACTGAAACGCTTGAAGTGGGCCCGCTCGGCCTGGACAACCCGATGGGCACCGACGGGTTCGAATTCGTCGAATATGCCGCCCCCGACCCCCAATTGCTGCGCTCCTTGTTCACCAAGATGGGCTTTCCCGCCGTCGCGCGCCACAAGCGCAAGGACGTCACCCTTCACCGCCAAGGCGACATCAACTTCATCATCAATGCCGAGCCGGGCAGCTTCGCCGAACAATTTGCGCGTGAGCACGGCCCATGCGCCTGTGCGATGGCGTTCCGCGTCAAGGACGCCAGGATGGCGCATGCCCGCGCGCTCGAACTTGGCGCGAGCGACGTCCAGGGCGATGTCACCGAGGGCGAACTCGACATCCCCGCGATCGAAGGGATTGGCGGATCGCGGCTCTATCTGGTCGATACCTATGGCGCCAAGGGGACGATCTACGACACCGACTTCGACTGGCTGCCCGATGCTGCCGCCCAGGAAGCGAGCCATGCCAGCCACCTCGTCTATCTGGACCACCTCACCCACAATGTGCAGCGCGGGCGGATGGCGCATTGGGCCGACTTTTACGAACGCCTCTTCAACTTTCGCGAAATCCGCTACTTCGACATCGAGGGCAAGCAAACCGGGCTCGTCTCAAAGGCGATGACCAGCCCGTGCGGCAAATTGCGCATTCCGCTCAACGAGAGCCAGGACGAAAAGAGCCAGATCGAGGAATTCCTGCGCGACTATAATGGCGAGGGCATCCAGCACATCGCGCTCGGGTCGGACGACATTTATCAAACGGTCGATATTCTGCGCGACCGCGGCATCGCGTTCCAGGACACCCCCGACACTTATTATGAACGGGTCGACGAGCGCGTCGCGGGGCATGGCGAGCCGACGCCCGAGCTCGAAAGCCGCCGCATCCTGGTCGACGGCGCGCCGACGGAGGGCCAGGGCCTGCTGCTCCAGATCTTCACCCAGAACGTGATCGGCCCGATCTTTTTCGAAATCATCCAGCGCAAGGGCAACGAAGGCTTTGGCGAGGGCAATTTCAAGGCGCTGTTCGAAAGCATCGAACTCGACCAGATCCGCCGCGGGGTGATTTGACCCGATGCCCGACGCCTATATCTGTGATGCCGTCCGCACCCCGATCGGCCGCTATGGTGGGGCGCTGTCGAGCATCCGCGCCGACGACCTCGCCGCCATCCCGATCAAAGCGCTGATCGACCGCAACCCGTCGGTCGACTGGAGCGCATTGGATGATGTCATCCTGGGCTGCGCCAACCAGGCGGGAGAAGACAATCGCAACCTGGCGCGGATGGCGGGGCTGCTCGCCGGGCTTCCCGACAGCAGCGGCGGGGTGACGCTCAATCGGTTATGCGGATCGGGGCTCGACGCGGTTGCCATGGCGGCGAGATCGATCCGCTCGGGCGAGGACGATCTGATCATCGCCGGGGGCAGCGAAAGCATGAGCCGCGCGCCGTTCGTCATGGCCAAAGCCACCGCCGCGTTCGACCGCAACGCCGAAATCTACGACACCACCATCGGGTGGCGTTTCGTCAATCCCAAATTGCGCGACGCCTATGGCGACGACACGATGCCGAGCACGGCGGAGAATGTTGCCGACGAGTTCGGCGTTGGCCGCGCGGACCAGGACAAGTTCGCCCAGGCAAGCCAGGAGCGCGCCGCCGCCGCCATGAGGTCGGGCCGCTTCGCCGCAGAAATCGTCGCCATCGACCTCCCGCAGCGCAAGGGCGATCCGATCCGCATCGACCAGGACGAGCATCCCCGCCTCACCAGCCTCGACGCCCTCGCCAGGCTCCGTCCGATCGTCCGCAAGGACGGCACCGTCACCGCGGGCAATGCATCGGGGGTCAACGACGGCGCCGCCGCCTTGATCATCGCCTCCGAAGAAGCGGCAAAACGCCACGGCCTCACCCCTCGCGCCCGCATCCTCGGCGCCGCGGTCGCCGGGGTGCCGCCGCGGATCATGGGCATCGGCCCCGCCCCGGCCAGCCTCAAACTGCTTGGCCGTCTCGGCCTCGGCATCGCCGACATGGACGTGATCGAGCTCAACGAAGCCTTCGCCGCGCAGGGCCTCGCCGTCCTCCGCCAGCTCGGGCTCCCCGACGATGCCCCCCACGTCAATCCCAACGGCGGGGCAATCGCGCTTGGCCATCCGCTCGGCATGTCGGGCGCCCGGCTCGCGCTCACCGCGACCGAGCAACTCGCCCGCACCGGCGGTCGCTACGCGCTGGCGACGATGTGCATCGGCGTCGGTCAGGGCATCGCGCTCGCGATCGAGCGCGTATGACCGACACGGCGGGGATCATGGCGGTGCTGGCCGAGGTCCCCGACCCCGAGATTCCCGCCGTCTCGGTGATCGACCTCGGGATCGTGCGCGGAATCGAGGACGGGAAAGTCATCATCACTCCGACCTATTCGGGCTGCCCGGCGACGATGTTCATCGAACGAAGCATTCGCGAAGCGCTCGACGCCGCGGGATATCGCGCCATCGCAATCGAAACCCGCCTCGCCCCCGCCTGGACGACCGCGTGGATCAGCGACGCCGGCAAGGCCAAGCTCGCCGCTTACGGCATCGCCCCGCCGACCCTCGCCGAGACCGCGACCTGCCCGCAATGCGGCTCCATCGAGACCGAGGAAATCAGCCGCTTCGGATCGACCCCGTGCAAGTCGCAATGGCGTTGCACCGACTGCCTCGAACCCTTCGACCGCTTCAAGTGCCACTGATCCCGTACCCCGGCAAAGGCCGGGGCCCAGGACGGCGCGCAGCGGCGTAAGTTCGCTTCGCGCCTGGACCCCGGCCTGCGCCGGGGAACACTTACCCGCACTGCCCGCGATGCAGCAGCTTGTGGTCGGCCAGCACCAGCGCGACCATTGCTTCGACCACCGGCGCGCCGCGGATCCCGACGCACGGGTCGTGCCGCCCCTGGCCGATGCTCGAGGTCGGCTTGAACGCCACGCGGATGACGATCGGCCGCCCGGTCGAAATCCCGCCGTCGATCCCGCTCGCCGCCATCCCCGCAGCATTGGCGCTGCCCGACAGCCGTGCCGCGCCGAAGCCCTCGCCGATCTCGACCCCCTTGACCGCATTGATCCCCATGCACGCCCCCGCCAGCTCGGCGTCGAGCTTGGCGTAAACCGGCGCGCCCCACCCGGCCGGCACCCCAGTCGCGACGCATTCGACCAGCGCGCCGAGGCTGTCCCCGGCGCCGCGCGCCTCATCGAGCAAGGCATCCCACTTCGCCGGATCGCCGTTGCCGCCGATCTCGACCACCGTCGCGCATATCCTTACCTCGGGGATCACCAGCCGCGCCACCGCGCCCCCGGCCACGCGCATCGCCGTCTCGCGCGCCGACGCCCGCCCCCCACCGCGCGGATCGCGAAACCCGTACTTGGCATCGTAGGCAAAGTCGGCATGCCCCGCCCGGGCCGGCGCGCCCACGGGATAATCCGCGCTGCGCTGATCCATATTGTCGATCACCAGCGCGATCGGCGTCCCCGTCGTCAGCCCCTCATAGACCCCCGACAGGATGCGGACCCGGTCGAGTTCCTGCCGCGGCGAGACATTCTTGCCCGTCCCCGGCCGCCGCTGGTCAAGAAAACGCTGGATGTGATCGGCCCCCAGCGCCAGCCCCGGCGGGCACCCATCGACGACGCACCCAATTGCCGGGCCGTGGCTTTCCCCCCACGTCGTCAGGCGCAGCAGATGGCCGAAGCTGTTGATGCTCATGCGGCTTCTCCGATGTCCGCGCCGAGCGCCCGCATCGCCTCGACAAAGCCGGGGAAGCTGGTGGCAATCATCTCCGCCCGGTCGACCTCGACGGGCCTGTCCGCCCCCAGACCGAGCGTCAGGAAGGCCATTGCGATGCGGTGATCGCCGTCAGTCATGATCTTTCCCCCGCCGCGCACCGTGCCGCGTCCGAAGATGCGCAGCGTGTCACCCTCGACCATTGCCGCGACCCCGCAGGCCACCAGTCCGGCGACGATTGCCCCCAGCCGGTCGCTTTCCTTGTGGCGAAGCTCGGCCAGCCCCTCGATCACGCTTTCGCCGTCGGCGAAGGCGCAGGCGACGGCGAGCGCGGGGATCTCGTCGATCATCGCCGGAATGCGCTCGGCGCGGACGTGGCACGGCGCCAGAGGCGCGCAGCGCAGCGTCATGTCGGCGACAATTTCGCCCGACTGGAGATGTTCGCCATCAAGCGACACATCGGCGCCCATCTCCTCGAGCACTTCGGTGAGACCGGTGCGCAGCGGATTGACGAGCATTCCGCGCACCACGACCTCCGAACCCGGGACGATTGCCGCCGCAACCAGCGGAAACGCCGCCGACGACGGGTCGGCAGCGATGGCAATCTCGCACCCGATGGGAGGGGCACCGAATTGGCCAAGCATGATCTCGGTGTGATTGCGGCTCGGCACGGGCTCGTCGATCGTGACCGCGGCGGCGCTGGTGACCCCTGCCAGCAGGAGCGCCGACTTGACCTGCGCCGAAGCGGGGATGTTGACGTGATGGATCGCCCCAAGCTTCGCGCCGTGGATGGTGAGGGGAAGATGGTCGAGGCCTTCGAACCGCGCGCCCATCCGCTCGAGCGGCCCGGTCACGCGCCGCATCGGCCGGCGCGACAGCGAGGAGTCGCCGGTCACGGTCACCACCAGCCCGTCGATCCCCGCACAAGCGCCGAGCAGCAGCCGCGCCAGAGTCCCGCTATTGCCGCAGTCGATCGGCCCTGCGGGCGAGACCCATGTTGCGCCGGTTACCATCCACTCACCGGCCGCCAGGCGTTCGATCCTTGCGCCGAGCGCGGTGAGGGCGCGCGCGGTCGCCCGCACGTCGTCGCTTTCAAGCAGCCCATTGATGCGCGTCGTCCCATCAGCGAACGCGCCGAGAATCAAGGCGCGGTGCGAACAACTTTTGTCGCCAGGAACATTTGCCTCCCCGAAAAGTGCGTCGCCACGACGCGCGCGAAGCTTCACGCGAGCAGCGCGGCGACATGGTCGGCGAGATCGATCGCCTGGGTGGCGTTGAGGCGCGGATCGCACGTGGTTCGCCAATTGCGATCGAGTTCGTCGAGGGTCCCCGGGCCGCGCCCGCCAAGGCATTCGGTGACATCGAGCGCGCTCATTTCGAGGTGAAGCCCGCTCGGGGCGACGCCTTCGGCCCGGGCGATGGCGAAAAAGGCGTTCACTTCGGCGAGGATGTCGGTCAGCCGGCGGACCTTGCGCGTGCCGACGCTCGTGGTGTTGCCGTGCATCGGATCGATGATCCACGCGACGTGCTTGCCCGCGGCGCGCGTGGCACGCATCAGCGGGGGCAGCGCGGCGGCGATCCGCTTGGCCCCGAAGCGGCCGATCAGCACCACTTTCCCCGACCGGTTCGAAGGGTCGAGCGCATCGACCAGCCGCAACAAATCGCCTGGTCTCAGGTCGGGGCCGCATTTGACCCCGACGACATTGTCGATCCCGCGTAAGAATTCGACATGCGCGCCGTCGATCTGCCGCGTGCGGTCGCCGAGCCACAGCATGTGCCCGCTCGTCGCCCACCACTGTCCCGCGGCATCGCGCCGGGTCAGCGCCTGCTCGTAGGGCAGCAGCAAGGCTTCATGGCTGGTGAAGATCGGGTGGCAAGGCTCGCGCGCCGCGGCGAGGCTGGCGGCGGTGCCGACCGACTGCATGTGGGCGCGGATCATGCGTTGCGGATCGGCCGTCCGCTCCGCCACGCCAAAGCCCGGGCCATTGACGATATCGCCGCGATAGGCGGGCAGGCGAAGGCCGCCATGCGCCTCGGTGTCGGCGCTGCGCGGCTTGGCGAATTGGCCCGCGATGCGCGCCACCTCGACCAGCGCGCCCCCGGCGACGGGCGCAAGGCGCGCCGCCAGCGCGTCGAACAGCCCGACGATCCCCGCCACTTGCTGCGCCACGGGATCGTCGAAACTTTCGGCGCAATCCCCGCCCTGAAGCAGGAAGCCGCCGCATTCGACGAGCCGCGCGACGGCGCCGCGCAATCGTCCCGATTCGGCGATCGCCACGACCGGCGGCGCGCAGGCAAGCCGCGCTTCGACCAGCCGCAACGCGTCCGGATCGGCGTACACCGGCATCTGGCGCGCGGGCAGGCGGCGCCATGACGCGGGGTACCAGCCGTCGGAGTGAACGAGGGTCGCGGTCATCGCGCTCGCCCTAGCGCATCGCACCCGGCTTGCAAAAGCCCGCGCGCCCCGCTTTGCTTTCGCAAAGGGGAAGAGCGATGATCCAGACCGACGAGACGCGCGCCCCGCCACGCGGCCGATGGACCCGTCATCTCTATGTCCAGGTGCTGGCCGCGATCGCGGCGGGCGTTTTGGTCGGCCACTTCGCCCCCGCCACCGGGGAAGCGCTCAAGCCGCTGGGCGATGCCTTCATCAAATTGGTCAAGATGATCATCGCGCCGCTGATCTTCCTGACGATCGTCACCGGCATCGCGGGGATGCGCGACTTGGCTGCGGTCGGGCGCGTCGCGGTCAAGGCCTTCGCTTATTTCCTGTTCTTTTCGACCCTCGCGTTGATCGTCGGGCTGATTGTGGCCAATGTCGTCCAGCCAGGCGCCGGGCTCGACATCGACCCCGCGAGCCTCGACGCGACCAAGGTCGCCGATTATGCCGAAAAAGCCCATGCGACGACGCTGACCGGCTTCCTGCTCGAGATCATTCCCGACACCTTCGTTTCGGCGCTCACCGCAGGCAGCATCCTCCAGACCCTGCTGGCGTCGATCCTGTTCGGGGTCGCGCTGGCGTTGGTCGGCGACCGCGCGGCGAAGGTCCAGCGCGCGTTCGAGCAAGTGTCGCTAGTGATGTTCAAGATCGTCGCGCTGGTGATGAAGCTCGCCCCGATCGGCGCCTTTGGAGCAATGGCCTTTACCATCGGCAAATATGGCATCGACGCGCTCGCCAATCTCGCCGGACTGGTCGCGACCTTTTACCTCACCAGCCTGCTGTTCGTGATCGTCGTCTTGGGGATCGCCGCGCGGCTCGCGGGGTTCTCGATCTTCAAGCTGATCTTTTATTTGAAGACCGAGCTGCTGCTCGTGCTGGGCACCTCGTCGAGCGAAAGCGCTCTGCCCTCGCTGATCGAAAAGATGGAGCGCGCGGGCTGCCCCAAGTCGATCGTCGGCCTCGTCGTCCCGACCGGCTATTCGTTCAACCTCGACGGCACCAACATCTACATGACGCTCGCCGCATTGTTCATCGCGCAGGCGTGCAACGTTCACTTGAGCCTCGGCGAGCAGGCGCTGCTGCTGGGCGTCGCGATGCTCAGTTCCAAGGGCGCCGCGGGGGTCACCGGGGCGGGCTTCATCACGCTCGCCGCGACGCTCTCGATCGTGCCCTCGGTCCCGGTCGCGGGGATGGCGCTGATCCTTGGCGTCGACCGCTTCATGAGCGAATGCCGCAGCCTGACCAACTTGATCGGCAATGCCGTGGCGTGCGTCATCGTCACGATCTGGGAGAAGCGGCTCGATCGCGCCAAATTCAACGTGGCGATGGAGGGCAACAGTCCGAGCGTCGATCGGCTCGATCCGGTGGCGATCGCCCCCTAGCCGCGAGTCGCCGCCTTCATCGACGCGACGAAGGCGCGCACCGCCACCGCTCCTTCGATGACCTTCGCGACGACCGCCGAGCCGCTGATGACGCCGGCCGCCCCGCTTGCCAGCGCTTCGCGCACCTGGCTGGGCGACGAGATTCCGAAGCCGAGCACGGGCGGCGGCGCCCCCACCTCGCCGAGCGCCGCGAACAGCGCGCCATGATCAAGCGACAGCGCCGCGTCGGCCCCCGTCACGCCCGCCCGGGCGACGCAATAGGTATAGCCCGACGACAGGCTCGCGATCCTGGCCAGCGTCGCCTTTGGCGTGTTGGGCGCGGCGATCATGACAAGGTCGATCCCCGCGGCGCGCGCCGCCGCCGAATATGGCGCGGCCTCGATGCTCGGCACGTCGGCGACGAGCAGGCTGTCGACCCCCGCCGCCGCGAGCTCGGCGCAAAACGCCGCAATCCCGCGCGCCGCGACGATGTTGGCATAGGTCAACAGGCCGATCGGCACGTCGCCGTGGCGCGCGCGAAAGGCGCGGACGAGGTCGAGGCACTGCCGGGTGCGCACCCCGGCACCGAGCGCGCGCTGCGCCGCCGCCTGGATCACGGGTCCGTCGGCGACCGGGTCGCTGAACGGGATGCCCAGTTCGATCATGTCGGCGCCCCCTTCGACCAGGGCGTCGAGCAGCGCGGCGCTCGTCGCAAGGTCGGGATCGCCGAGCATCAGGAACGCCCCGAACGCCCCCTCATTCGCCGCGGAGCAACGCGCGAACATCGCTTCGTAGCGGCGGCTCACGCCCGGTCTCCAAGCAAATTCTGGGCTTGCGCCATATCCTTGTCGCCGCGCCCCGACAGGTTGACGAGCAGGATCGGGTGATCGTCGCGATCCTCGGCAAGCTTGAGCGCATGGGCGAGCGCGTGGCAGCTTTCGAACGCGCCGACGATCCCTTCGGACCGTGCCAGCGCGACGAATGCGTCGAGCGCGGCATCGTCCTCGCACCCGACATAATCGACCCGCCCGATGTCCTTCAAATGGGCATGCTCGGGGCCGACCGCGGGGTAATCGAGCCCGGCCGAAATCGACCAGCTGTCGCTGATCTGGCCATCGTCATCCTGCAGGATCAGCGTTTCGGCGCCGTGCAGAATTCCCGGCCGCCCCTTGAGGATCGTCGCGCCATGGTCGTGGCCCGCCAGCCCCTTACCCGCCGCTTCGACCCCGATCAGCGCAACATCGTCATCGAGAAAGTCGGCGAAGATGCCGATGGCGTTGGATCCGCCCCCGACGCAGGCGATCACCGTGTCGGGCAGTCGTCCTTCGATCTCTAGAATTTGCGCGCGCGCTTCCTTGCCGATGACGCGCTGATACTCGCGCACCATGAGCGGAAAGGGATGCGGGCCGGCGACGGTGCCGAGGATGTAATGGGTATCGGCAAAGCTTGCGGTCCAGTCACGCAAGGCCTCGTTGACCGCATCCTTCAACGTCCGCGATCCGGCGGTGACGGGGACCACTTCGGCGCCCATCAGCTTCATCCGGAAGACGTTGAGCGATTGCCGCTCGACATCGTCGGCGCCCATGTAAATCCTGGTTTCGAGCCCGAACAATGCGCCGGCCAGCGCGGTCGCGACGCCATGCTGCCCGGCGCCGGTTTCCGCGATCAGCTTGGTCTTGCCCATCCGCATGGCGAGCAGCCCTTGCGCCAGCACCTGATTGGTCTTGTGCGCCCCGCCGTGGAGCAAATCCTCGCGCTTCAGATAGATCTTCGCCCGCCCCGCGCCCAGATTGCGGCACAAGGTCAGCGGGGTCGGGCGTCCGGCATAAGTCGCGAGCAGGCCGTCGAGTTCGGCCCTGAACCCCTCGTCCTGCTGCGCGTCGAGAAACGCGGCCTCGAGCTGTTCGAGCGCGGGGATCAGGATTTCGGGAACGTACACCCCGCCAAAGCGCCCGAAGCGGCCATCCATCCTCATGCCAAATCTCCACGGCAGCGCGGTCGCAGCGCGGCGAACAGGTCTTTCACTTTGTCGGGGTCCTTTATTCCGAGGCGGGCCTCGACCGCCGAACCGACGTCGAGCCCATAGGCTCCGACGCGCGCCGCGGCGGCGGCATTATGCGGGCCGATCCCGCCGGCGAGGAAGCCGCTCGCGAGATCGTCGCGGCCGGCCAGCAACGTCCAGTCGAACGCCGTGCCGGTGCCCCCGCTGCCGTTGTCGAACAGGGTTCGGTCGGCGCCGGCACGGTGGGCTCCACCGTCACGACACACCGCCCAAAGCTCTGTCGGCTCGCGCAGCCGGTCGCGCACCGCCGCGGCGTCTTCGACACCGTGCAGTTGCACGACGTCGAGCTCGAGGTCACGTGCCGTCGCCGCAACCTCGTCGCGGGGGGCATCGCGAAAGACCCCGACGGTCCGGAGCCCGTGCGTCCGGGCAGTCGCGGCGAGCCCGCGGGCTTGCTCGACCGTCACCGCGCGCGGCGTCCCGGGCACGAAAATCATGCCGATGTGAGTCGCCCCGGCCTGGGCCGCAAGTTCGACGTCTTCGCGTCGCGTCAGTCCGCAAAGCTTGACCCGTCCGTGGACCAGCGACCGCGCCGCGCCGACCACATCAGGCGCCGCCATCAACGCCGAGCCGACGAGAAATGCATCCGCGATCGGCGCCAACCGCTGGACATCGGCCCGCGAAGAGATCCCCGATTCCGAAATTACCAGCACGTCGCCCGGCACCAGCGGCGCGAGCCGCTCGGTCACGGCGAGGTCGGTCCCAAGCGTCTTCAAATCGCGATTGTTGATCCCGATGATGGCCGCGCCGAGCGCCAGCGCGCGCGCCAGTTCGGCCTCGTCGTGGACCTCGATAATCGCGTCCATCGCCAGCCGCCTCGCCTCGGCGAGGACCGCGGCGGCGGTGGCGTCGTCGAGCACCGACATCATCGCCAGCACCGCGTCGGCGCCGTGCGCGCGGGCTTCGCTGACCTGTGCCGTGTCGACGATGAAATCCTTGGCCAGGATCGGCCCGTCGAATCGTCCGCGGACCATCGCCAGATCGTCGAGCGAGCCCCCGAAATCCTCCCCGTCGGTGAGCACGCTGATCGCTTCGGCGACGGGCGCATACGCCGCGACCGCTGCCTCGACGCCGACCGCGCTGCGGTGCCCCGAGGGCGAGGCGCGCTTGACCTCCATGATGAACCGCGCCCCGGGCCGCGCGAGCGCCACGCGAAGGCTGCGCGTGGTCGGCATCGCGGACACCGGCCCGGTCAGCCGCGCGGCGACTTCGCGCCGCTTGCGCGCCACGATCCGCGCCAGGACGTCAGCCATGACTCGCCTCGACATAAGCGTCGAGCACGGCGCCGGCCCGTCCGCCGAGCAGCGCGTCGCGGGCGATCGCGGTGCCAACGCGCAGGTCGGCGGCCTTGCCCGCGGTCATCAGCAGCGCGCCGGCATTGAGCGCGACGATGTCATTTTCCGCGCGCGAGCCCTGCCCCGCGAGCAGTAATTTGAGCCGCACCGCATTCTCGCTTGGATCGCCGCCGGTGACCACGCTGAGCGGGGCGCGATCGAGCCCGGCCTGTTCGGGGGTGAGTTCCAGTTCGGTCATCACGCCGTTGGACAGGCGGATGGCGCGGGTTTCGCCGTGCAACGCGACTTCGTCGAGCCCCGAGCCGTGCACCACCAGCGCCTCGCGCACTCCGACTGCATCGAGCGTCTGGGCAACCCGGCGCAGCATCCTGGGGTCGGCCACCCCGAGCAATTGCACCGGCGGGCGCGCCGGATTGATGCACGGGCCGAGCAGGTTCATCACCGTGCGCACCGACAATTGGCGGCGCACCAGCGCGGCATGCTTCATTCCGGGATGATAAAAGGGCGCGAACAAAAAGCAGAAATTGGTCTGGTCGAGCATGGCGCGCGCGGCGACGGGCAAGACATCGATGTTCGCCCCCAATTGTTCGAGCACGTCGGCCGACCCGCATTTCGACGACACGCTGCGATTGCCGTGCTTGGCGATCGGCAGCCCGCATGCCGCGGCGACGAACCCGGCGGCAGTCGAGACATTGATCAGGCCCGACCCGTCGCCGCCCGTCCCGCAACAATCGGCGAACAGATAATCGGGACGCTCGAACGGCAGCGCCGCCGCCGACAAAGCCGTCGCCGCCCCGATCATCTCCTCGGCGGTCTCCCCCTTCATCCTGAGCGCGATCAGCATTCCGGCGATTTCGGCAGGCTCCAACTTGCCGAGCACCAGCCGCTCGAACAGATGCTGCGCATCCTCGATCGGCAAATCTTCCCCGGTCAGCAATTTGGGCAAGGGATTGGCGACCGGACCAAGGTCGGCGATCGGGGCCAGCACGGCATCAGGCGGCATCGGCACGTTCACTTTCTGGGGCAGGATCGCGGGCATAAAAAAACCCGCCTCGGAGGCGGGCTTCAACGGGTCGGTTGGTGCAATCACCAGCCACGCCATCGCGCCGCCTCGAACGAGGACGAGCGCCACCACGGCCGCACCGGCGGGTCGATCGGGAGTTGCGCCATGCCATTCATGCCGCGACCCTTCCCGTTGCCGCCGCTGCTGTCAACCCGGCGAACGCCGCCTGCCGAGCCTCGGCCCAGTCGAGCATCCCGTCGAGCAGCCGTGTGCCGTCGGGGGTCAGGATCGATTCGGGATGAAACTGGACCCCGAACTGCCCTTCGCGCGCATGGCTCACCGCCATCGCCATCCCGTCGAGCGCGGCATGAACCCGCACGCCGTCGGGAACGTCATTGAGTGGAGTGCACAACGCATGATAGCGCCCGACCCGCATCGGGCTCGCCAGGCCGGCGAACGGGCCGCCCCCATCATGGTCGATCGCCGAGCTCTTGCCGTGGCACGGTTCATGCGCGCGCACCACGCGGCCGGCATGATGCGCCACGATCGCCTGATGGCCAAGGCAGATGCCGATCAACGGCACCCGCCCCGCGGCCAAGGCGATCAGGGCCATGCAACACCCCGCCTCGCGCGGGCCGCCCGGGCCGGGAGACAGCATCAGCAAGGCGCGATGGCGCCGTGCGTGGCGAAGGGCAGCGTCAGCCGCAATATCCTGCCCGACGATTTCGACCGCAGCCCCCGCAGCGCGGCACGCAGCGGCAAGGTTGGCGGTGAAACTATCGCGATTGTCGATCAGCAGCACGTTGGCGCGGCGCCGCGCGCCCCGAGACGGGAGGCGGACGCGATTCGCGCGGGGATCGAACGGCAGGATCATCGCCACGCCTTTCGCGAAGCGCGACCCCAATTGGCCGCTGGGAACCGCCGGCACTACCGGGCGTCTCTCGTGTGCGCACGAGGGGAGACCCGGTTCGCTCGTTCGTCAAGCGCTTGAAAAAGGGGTTGCGTCTTCGCGCCGCCGTCGCTAGATCGCCGTTTCATTGTTTCACCACGTTGTAACAAAATGGCCTATTCGATGACTAATCCGAGCCTATCGGCCGCGCGCGCCCAGCTGACCGACGAACTTGCCGCGGCGCTGGCCGGGTTGCGCAGCGGGGAGGAGGCGCGCGCCTTGCTGGCCGATCTGTGCACCCCGGCCGAGATCCACAGCCTGGCCGAACGATGGCACGTCGCGCGCCTGCTCGACGCCGGCACGATGACTTACCGCGAGATCCACGACGCGACCGGGGTCAGCACGACGACGATCGTGCGTGTCGCGCGCTTCCTCAGGCAGGAAGGCCACCGCGGATACCGCTTGTTGCTCGACCGCTCGCGGGGCGAGACGGCATGAGCCCCGACCGCAACCGGCTCCACATCGCCATCCAGAAGTCGGGTCGCCTGTCCGAGCGGAGCCGCGAGCTGCTCCGCGATGCCGGGCTCAAGATCAACGACGGCGGCACGAACCCGCTTACCGCGCGCGCCGAGAATTTCCCGCTCGATTTGATGTTCGTGCGCGACGACGACATTCCGACGTTCGTCGCCGACGGCGTGTGCGAGCTCGGCATCGTCGGTCAGAACGTGCTCGAGGAATATGCGCTGGGGCAGGCCGCGCCGCGCTTCGAGGAAGTCGCGCGGCTCGGCTTTGGTCGCTGTTCGCTCAAGATCGCGGCGCCCGAAAGCCTCAATTTCTTTTCCACCGCGATGCTCTCCGGGCAGCGCATCGCGACCAGTTACCCGCGCCTGCTCGCGCGCTTCCTTGCCTTGCGCGGGATCGAGGCCGAGATCGTCACGATGCGCGGTGCGGTCGAGCTCGCTCCGCGGCTCGGCATCGCGCGCTTCATCTGTGATCTCGTCTCGACCGGTGCGACGCTCGAAGCCAACGGCCTCGCCGCGGTCGACAACGTGTTCGACAGCGAGGCGGTTCTGGTCCGCACGCTGGGGCCGATCGATGCTGAACATGCCGACAAGGCACGCGCGCTGCAGACCCGGATCGAGGGCGTCACCGCCACTGCCGAAAGCAAATATATCGTTCTCAACGCGCCCGCGGCGGCGCTCGACGCGATCGCCGAAATCCTGCCCGGCGCCGAGGCCCCGACGGTCATCCCGCTGGCCGGGCGACCCGGCCATTTCGCGGTCCAGGCGGTATGCCAGGAATCGGTCTTCTGGGAAACACTCGAGCGCCTCAAGGCGGCCGGTGCCTCGGCGATCCTCGTCATGCCGATCGAAAAGATGATGCTGTGATCGAGCGTTTCGCCGCCACCGACCCCGCCGCGCTCGCCCGCCCCGCCGGCCGCGACGACCCGACCTTGCTGAGTGCGGTCCGATCGATCGTCGACGACGTGCGCTCGCGCGGCTGGGACGCCGTGCGCGACCATGCACTGCGGATCGACGGCGTCGCCCCCGAGCGGATCGCTGTCGCGCCGTTCGCCGCCGAAGCGCGCCGCGCGCTGCCGGCCGAGGCCATTGCGGCGATGACGCTTGCCCGCCGGAATATCGAGAATTTTCATCGCCAGACGCGCCCGCGCGATGTCGAAGTGGTGACCATGCCCGGGCTAAGCGTCGCCAAGCAGTGGCGCGCGCTTCGCCGCGTCGGGCTCTACGTCCCCGGCGGCAAGGCGCCGTTATGCTCGACGCTCATGATGCTCGCGCTGCCGGCGCGAGTCGCCGGGGTCGGGGAGCTCATTGTCGTGACCCCGCCTCGTCGCGGCGGCGGGCTCGACCCGGCGATCGCGCTGGCCGCAGAACTGTGCGGGATCGAGGCGATCTGGACCCTCGGCGGCGCGCAGGCGATCGCTGCCTTGGCGTTCGGCGCGGGCGACATCCCCGCGGTCGATCGCATCGCCGGACCGGGCAATGCATGGGTCGCGGCGGCGAAAGCGCTCGTCGCCTCGCTCCCCGGTGGCCCCGGAATCGACTTGCCCGCAGGCCCGTCCGAACTGATGGTCATCGCCGACGCCAGCGCCGATCCGGCGACGGTCGCGGCCGACCTTTTGAGCCAGGCCGAGCATGATGCCAGCGCGCAAGTTATCCTCGTCTCGCCCGAACCCGGGGTGATCGATGCGGTCGAGGCCCAACTCGCGGCCCAGATCGGCACGATGAGCGCTGATTTCGCCCCGGCCCGCGCGATCGTGGTGCGCGACATCGCCGAAGCGATCGCCCTTGCCAATGCCTATGCGCCCGAGCATCTGAGCCTTGCCATCGCCAACCCGGACCCGCTCATCGCGTCGATTACGAATGCCGGGGCGATCTTCGCCGGGCACGACGCCGCCGAGACGTTCGGCGACTATCTCGCCGGGTCGAGCCACGTCCTGCCGACCGACGGGGCGGCGCGTTTCACCGGCGGCGTCTCGACGCTGACCTTCATGAAGGCGATCACCGTCCAGCGCGTCTCCCCCGCCGCAGCGCGCGCGCTCGCCGCCCCCGCCGCCGCGCTCGCCCGCCTCGAAGGGCTCGAGGCGCATGCCCGAGCCGCCGAGCGCCGCGCATGACAATCGATCACGATTCGCTCGCGGCGCGGCTGGCCCGTCCCGAGATACTGGCGCTGGCGCCATGCGACATCGCCGGGGCTCCACTCGCCGGAACGGTGCGCCTCGACGCCAATGAAAACCCCTATCCGACGCTCGTCAGCGGACAGGCGGGGATCAACCGCTACCCCGAGCCCCAGCCGCAGGCGCTGCGCCAGCGACTCGCCGATCTCTATGGAG
Organism: uncultured Sphingomicrobium sp.; assembly: GCA_964235815.1. Taxonomy (GTDB): domain Bacteria; phylum Pseudomonadota; class Alphaproteobacteria; order Sphingomonadales; family Sphingomonadaceae; genus Sphingomicrobium. The sequence continues at coordinate 3,599 of CAXSCF010000033.1, read as the reverse complement.
TCGCCGCAGCGGCGCTGTGGGTAGCGCGCGGCAGCGACGATGCGATCGACCTGCTGATCCGCGCTTTCTGTCGCCCGGGCATCGACAGCGTGGCGATCGTCGAGCCGACCTTTTCGGCTTATGCCCAATTCGCCCGCATCCAGGGGGCGGCGGTAATCAGGGCCGCGCTGACCAGCGACTTCGTGTTCGAACCCGCCGCGGTGCTGGCCGCGATCGGCGATGGCGTACCGAAATTGCTGTTCCTGTGTGCGCCCAACAATCCGACCGGAACCGCGATCGATCCGGTCGACGTGCGCCGCCTCGCCACGGCCTTGCCCGAGACGCTGATCGTCATCGACGAAGCCTATGGCGAGTTCACCGACGCCCCGAGCTTCGCGCCCGATGCCAGCGGGAATATCATTGTCCTGCGCACCTTGTCCAAGGCCTATGGCCTCGCCGGGGCGCGGATCGGCTGTGCCATCGCCGATCCCGAAATCATCGCCATGATCGCCAAGGTCTCGCCGCCATATCCGCTGCCCACGCCGTCGGTCGCCGCCGCGCTCGACGCGTTGGGTCCCGAGCGGATGCCGATCCACGCCGATCGGATAAAGCGCCTAATTGTCGATCGCTATCTGCTTGCCACCCAGCTCGCCAAGGTGGCCGAGATCGAGCGGGTGCGCAGCGGCGGCAACTTCCTGTTTCTCGAGGTCACCGATCCGACCGGGCTCGCGCGGCGACTTGCCACCGCCGCGGTGCGCGTTCGCTTTCGCCCCAATGCCGCCCCCGGAGGGGTGCGCGTAACGGTCGGCACCGAGGCCGAGAATCGCGCGCTGCTCGCGGTGTTCGGCATTGCACCGGCGCTCGCCGCCACCCGCCGTGCCGAGATCGTCCGCGACACCAAGGAGACCCGCATCGCGCTTGCCGTCGACCTCGACCGACCCGATCCGCGCCATATCGACAGCGGCATCCCGTTCTACGACCACATGCTCGACCAGGTCGCGGCGCACGGCGGATTCGGCCTGACGCTGGCCTGCACCGGCGATCTTGCGATCGATCCGCACCACAGTGTCGAGGATATCGCCATCGCGCTCGGCACCGCGCTCAAGCAGGCGCTCGGCGACAAGCGCGGGATCGGACGGTTCGGATTTGCGTTGCCGATGGACGAAACCAGCGCCGAGGTGCTGATCGACTTGTCGGGTCGACCCTTCGCCAAGTTCGAGGGGGAATTTTCCACGTCGGCCGTCGGCGGCTTGCCGACCGATATGGTCCCGCACATCTTCCGCAGCCTGGCCGACAGCCTCGGCGCGGCGATCCACGTCCGCGTGTCGGGCGACAATGACCATCACAAGGTCGAGGCCTGCTTCAAGGCGTTCGGCCGCGCGCTGCGCCAGGGGCTGGCGATCGACGGCCGTGGCGACACCTTGCCCTCGACCAAGGGCATGCTGTGACCGCGCTCGCGATCCTCGACCTTGGCTATGGCAATACCGACTCGATCCGTCTCGCATTCGCGCGGCTCGGGGTGGAGGCGGCGCTGATCCGCCATCCCGTCGCGGCGGAACGCGCCGAGCGGCTGGTCCTTCCCGGAGTCGGCGCGGCGGGATTTGCGATGGCGCGGCTGGCCGAGGCAGGGCTGGTCGAACCGCTCAAGCGCCGAAGCCGGCCGCTGCTCGGCATCTGCCTCGGGATGCAGATGATGTTCGATGATTCGGACGAAGGCGGCACGCGTTTGCTCGGCCTCATCCCGGGGCGAGTTCGCGCACTCGAACCCGCGCCCGGCCGCCCAGTCCCGCACATGGGGTGGAGCGCGCTCGACGCGGCGGACGCCGGGATCGGACTCAGCCAAGGCGACTACGTCTATTTCGCGCATGGCTTCGCGTGCGACGACGGCCCCGCCACCGCGGCGCGCGTGACCTACGGCCGCCCGATTCCCGCCGCGATCCGGCACCGTCACTTGTGGGGCGCGCAATTCCATCCCGAGCGCTCGTCGGCGGCCGGCGCCTCCTTTCTCAAGGCGTTTCTCGAGGCATGATCCTGCTCCCCGCCATCGATCTCATTGGCGGCCGCTGCGTCCGCCTGGCGCAAGGTGATTTCGCGCGCGAGACGTCCTATTCGGACGACCCCGCCGCCGCCCTCGCCGACTTCGCCGCGCAGGGCGCCAGCGAAGCCCATCTCGTCGACCTCGACGGGGCGCGCGCCGGCGCCCCGCGCCAGCACGACCTGTTCGCCACGCTGGCCGGCGCGACCGAACTCAAGCTCCAGGTCGCGGGCGGTTTTCGCACCCCCGAGCAAGTCGCTGCCGTGCTCGACGCCGGTGTCACCCGCGTGGTCATCGGCAGCCTCGCGCTGACCGACCCCGCCGCCTTCGCCGACATGCTCGCCAGCTTCGGCCCCGACCGCCTCACCCTCGCGCTCGACGTCAACCTCGAGGATGGCGAAGCGATGGTCGCGACTCAAGGCTGGGAAGTCGGGTCGGGCCGCATACTCGGAGACGTCCTCGCCGAATTCCCCGCCGTGAAGCACTTGCTGGTCACCGACATTGCGCGCGACGGGATGCTGAGCGGCCCCAATGTCGGGCTGATGACGACGATCCTGGCCGATTTTTCGCACATCGAATTGCAGGC
>CAXSCF010000033.1:0-989 GCA_964235815.1 uncultured Sphingomicrobium sp. | reverse complement strand
GTTGCGAACCTGGCCGATCTTGACTCCTTGCGCGCGGCTGGGGCGGCCCGCGCGATCGTCGGCAAGGCGATCTGGGAAAAGCGCTTCACCGTCGCCGAAGGGATTGTTCATGCCCGCGGCTAGGATCATCCCCTGCCTCGACGTCGCCGACGGGCGGGTCGTCAAGGGCGTCAAGTTTCGCGACCATCGCGATATCGGCGATATCGTCGATCATGCCTTGCGCTATCGCGACGAAGGCGCCGACGAACTCGTCTTTTACGACATTACCGCCAGCGTCGATGGCCGCAGCGTCGATCCCGCCTGGGTGCGCAGGGTTTCGGCCGTGATCGACATTCCCTTTTCGGTCGCGGGCGGGATTGGCGACGTCGAAACCGCCGCGCGCTGTCTCGGCGCGGGCGCGGACAAGGTCAGCGTCAATTCCCCCGCGCTGATCCGGCCCGATCTGATCGCCAACCTCGCCGCCGCCTTTGGCCGCCAGTGCGTCGTGGTCGGGATCGACAGCCTGCGCAGCGTCGGGGGCGACTGGCGGGTCAAGCGCTTCACCGGGAGCCCCGAAGCCACTGCCGACGCCGGGCGCGAGACGATTGCCTGGGCGGTCGAGGCGGTGGCGCTTGGCGCGGGCGAAATCGTGCTCAATTGCATGGACCGTGACGGGGTGCGCGGGGGTTATGACCTCGATCAAATTCGCGCGCTGGTCGCCGCAGTCGATGTCCCGGTGATTGCATCGGGCGGCTCCGGCACCCCGGCCCACTTCGCCGAGGCGTTTGCGGCGGGGGCAAGCGGTGCGCTTGCCGCCAGCGTGTTCCACGACCGCCTGATCGCGATCCCCGACTTGAAGAACTATCTGGCCGGTCGCGGCCTGGAGGTGCGGCGATGATCGATCCTGACGCGCTCGACTGGGCCAAGATGGACGGCCTCATCCCCGCCATCGTCCAGCATGCCGCCACCGGCGAAGTGCGAATGCTTGGCTATATGGACCGCGCCGCGCT
>CAXSCF010000032.1:0-24305 GCA_964235815.1 uncultured Sphingomicrobium sp. | reverse complement strand
GTTCGGGCTTGGGGCCGACCCAGATCAGCCCGTGGCTTTCGACGATTTCGGCGAACTGGGCGTTTTCGGACAGGAAGCCGTAGCCGGGGTGGATCGCGTCGGCATGGACGATCTCGGCCGCCGAGATGATATTGGCGATGTTGAGATAGCTGTCCTTGGCCGCGGGCGGACCGATGCAGACGGCTTCGTCGGCAAGGCGGACGTGCATCGCGTCGGCGTCGGCGGTCGAGTGGACGGCGACGGTCTTGATGCCCATTTCATGGCACGCGCGGTGGATACGCAGGGCGATTTCGCCGCGGTTGGCGATGAGCAGCTTTTGAATTGGCATTGAGCGCGCTATTCGATCACAACGAGCGGCTGATCAAATTCGACCGGCTGGCCATCGCCGACGAGGATTTGGCGGACCGTGCCCGATTTGGTCGAGACGATCGGGTTCATCACCTTCATCGCCTCGATGATGAGCAAAGTGTCGCCTTCATTGACCTTGTGGCCCGCCGTGACGAATGGGTTGGCGCCAGGCTCGGGCGAGAGGAAGCAGGTGCCGACCATCGGCGACTTGATCGCATCAACGGCGGCGGCGGCCTGAGCAGGCGTGACGGATTCGGCCGCCAATGCTGGCGGTGGTGCCTGCACGGCCGGCGCAAGGGCGGCAGGCATATAGGACATCGTCGGCGCAGCCTCGCGGCGGACCTTGATCTTGCGGTCGCCGTCCTCGACTTGAATTTCGGTAAGATCGTTGGCGGAGAGCAGTTCGGCGAGCTCGCGCAAGAGGGCGCTGTCAACGCGCATCTGGTGCCCCTCGGGTTGGTCGGCCATCGTCATATCCTTGTCATTCCGTAGCGGGGCTCCTGTCAGAGCCGCGCCGCCGCGTCCAGTGCCTGCGCATAGCCGGCGGCGCCCTGGCCCTTGATGACAAGCGCCGCGACGCGAGCGACAAGATCGACGTGGCGGAAGTCTTCGCGCGTTGTGGGGTCGGTCAGATGGACCTCGATCACCGGAGTCGCGATCGCCTTGACCGCGTCGTGGAGCGCGACCGAGGTGTGGCCGTAGCCGCCCGGATTGAGGATCACCGCCTTGGCGCCTGCCGCCTGCGCTTCATGAAGCCAGTCGATCAAATGGCCTTCGTGGTTGGACTGGCGGATGTCGAGCGCGACCCCGAGCGCATCGGCCTGCCGGACAAGGCGGGCGGCGATGTCGTCGAGCGTGTCGGAGCCGTAGACCTCGGGCTCACGGGTGCCGAGCAGATTGAGGTTCGGGCCATTCAAAACGAAGATCAGAGGTAGCGTCGGCATGGCGAGCGCTTATATGAGGGAAGTTGGTGGCTCACCACCCTTGCTGGTCTTGATTAGCCGGTGAGCTTGTCGAACCGGCGGATCGAAGGACGGTCCTTCGCTTCGGGTCTTTGACGTCGCTCAGTCTCACTTCAAGATGAGCGGTTTTTCAGGATGGCAGAATGTTGTTCGACACCATCGCTACCGTGACCATCAATGGTGAGGCGCGTGAGGTCGCGGCGGGCAGCAGCATTGCCGCGATGCTGAGCGCACTGGGCTTCGATCCGGCGCGGGTTGCAGTCGAGCGCAACCGGGCAATCGTCGCTCGTTCGACCTTGAGCGACGTAATGGTCGAGGAAGGCGATGCGTTCGAGATCGTCCATTTCGTGGGTGGAGGCTGAGGAGTGAGCATGGACACATGGAGCGTTGCCGGGCGGACATTCACGTCGCGGCTGATCGTCGGGACGGGCAAGTATAAGGACTTTGCCGAAAACGCCGCAGCGGTGGCGGCTTCGGGGGCGGAGATCGTCACCGTCGCGGTGCGGCGGGTCAACGTCACCGATCCCGGCCAGCCGATGCTGATGGATCATATCGATCCCAGGAAGGTGACCTATCTCCCCAATACCGCGGGTTGTTTCACCGCCGATGACGCGATCCGCACGCTGCGGCTGGCGCGCGAGGCGGGGGGGTGGGACCTGGTCAAGCTTGAGGTGCTGGGCGAGGCGCGCACGCTGTATCCCAACATGCGCGAGACGCTGATCGCGACCGAGGTGCTGGCCAGAGAGGGCTTCCTGCCGATGGTCTATTGCGTCGACGATCCGATCGCGGCCAAGCAGCTCGAGGACGCCGGCGCGGTCGCCATCATGCCTTTGGGCGCGCCGATCGGGTCGGGGCTGGGGCTTCAGAATCAGGTCACGATCCGCCTGATTGTCGAAGGCGCCAGCGTCCCGGTTCTGGTCGATGCCGGGGTAGGGACGCCGAGCGACGCCGCGGTGGCGATGGAGCTTGGCTGTGACGGGGTGTTGATGAACACGGCCATTGCCGAGGCCAAGGACCCGATCATGATGGCGCGCGCGATGCGCTTGGCGGTCGAGGCCGGGCGGCTGGGCTATCTCGCCGGGCGGATGACCAAGCGGCGCTATGCCGATCCGTCATCGCCGCTTGCCGGGCTGATCTGATCAATCCCTCCGCAACGGATCATTAGACGGTCCCCGCCAGCCAAAGCGGACCTGAACTTATACACTTTTTTCAGTGTTTTACTATTGTCCCAGGATCGGAAAAGGATCTGGGTATGCGTCTTTGGCCAAGCGAGCAGCAGGAAGATTGCGGAACTTTTCGATCGGCGAGCGAGGAGTCGCTGCGCTTGTTCGGTGTTCAAAACCAGGTCCAGATTCGCGGATGGCGGACCCTGTTCGGGATCGATACCGGGTGCCACGGCGATCCACAACGGCCGACCGCGCTGCCGCTTATCTTTGGTGCAATGCGGAAATCGTCGTCTGATTGGTGATCACTTCGACGTCGGTGATGCAGTGCAATAGGCGGATGCCAGTGCGATCGAGCGCGCGGGCCAGCGCGGGGGCGAAGTCGGCGGTGGTCTCGACGCGCTCGGCCCAGCCGCCGAAAGCTTCGGCGAGCTTGGCGAAATCGGGGTTGGCGAGGCGCGTCGCCGAGACGCGTGACGGATAATCGCGCTCCTGGTGCATGCGGATCGTGCCGTAGGCGCCGTTGTCGACGAGGATGACGAGCAGATCGGCGCCATATTGCGCGGCGGTGGCGAGCTCCTGACCGTTCATGAGGAAGTCGCCGTCGCCCGCGACGCACACCACGGGGCGGTCCTTGAAGCGCAAAGCGGCGGCGACCGCGGCGGGGAGGCCGTAGCCCATCGTCCCGCTGGTCGGGGCAAGCTGGGTCGGCTGCGCGGCATAGTGCCAGTAGCGATGCCACCAGCCCGAGAAATTGCCCGCGCCGTTGCAGATGATGGTATTGGCGGGGAGCGCCTCGCGCATCGCCGCGACGCACGGGCCGAGATCGAGCTTGACGTTGTCGCGGGGTTTGGGGTCGGACCATTCGAGCCACTCGGCGTGGGCTTCGGCACCGGTCGAGAAGGCGACCAGTTCGGGGTCGTGCCAGTCGGCGGCCATCTCGCAGAATTCACTCATGTCGGCGCAGATCGGCAAGTCGGCGTGGAAGACGCGGCCGAGCTCGTTGGGGTCGGGGTGGATGTGGACGAGGGTCTGGCCGGGATGGTCGGGGGTGACCAACTTGTAGCCGTCGGTGGTCGATTCGCCGAGCCGCGCGCCGACCACGATCAGCAGGTCGGCGTCGCGGACGCGCTGCTGAAGTTTGGGGTTGGGGCCGTAGCCGAGCTGGCCGGTGTAGACCGGGCACTGGTTGTCGATCGCGTCCTGGCGGCGGAAGGCGGCGGCGGTGGGGATGCCGTATCGCGTCGCGAAGGCCGCCCAATGATGTCCCGCGCACGGGCTCCAGTCGGCGCCACCGACGATTGCCAATGGGGCGGCGGCATCCTTCAACAGGTCGATCAGCGCGCCGATCGCGCCGGGGTCGGGGGTTTCTGCGACGGGGGGCACGCGCGGGCGGTCGAGCGCTTCGACCTCATCGCGCAGCATGTCCTCGGGAATGGCGAGGACGACCGGGCCGGGGCGTCCGGCGGTGGCGACGCGGTAAGCGCGCGCGACATATTCGGGGATCCGCCGGGCATCGTCGATCCGCGCCGACCATTTGGCGATGGGGGCGAAGAAGGCCGGAAAGTCAATTTCCTGAAACCCTTCGCGATCCTTGTCGGCGCGGTCGAGGTCACCGACGAACAGGATCATCGGGGTCGAATCCTGAAATGCCACATGAACGCCCGCGCTGGCATTGGTGGCGCCGGGTCCTCGGGTCACGAACGCCACACCGGGGCGGCCGGTCATCTTGCCGTCGGCGTCGGCCATGTAAGCGACTCCGCCCTCCTGTCGGCAGACGATGGTATCGATCTCGGGCGCGTCATGGAGGGCGTCGAGGACGGCGAGGAAGCTTTCCCCCGGAACCGTGAAGAGCCGGTCACAGCCCTGGATGCGGAGTTGGTCGATTAGAATCTGGCCACCGGTGCGCGTCGTCATGCGCGGTACCTTAGCGATGGACGAGCGGAATGTGGAGTGCGCTCGTGCTTGGCAGGCTCGATCCGAAGTTTGACAATCTTGTGACAACATGATTACAGTTTTTTGTCACACTCTCAAGGGATCGCTTGCCATGCACACCGCCGCTCGCTTGCTATCGACCATCTCGATCGCGCTGATCGCGACCACCGCCGCAGGCGCGGCGACCCCGCCGAGCAAGAACGACCTGGTCATCGAGGGCCGGCGCGGTCTCGACACCAACGAGCGCCTGGTGACGTTTCGCGACCTTTCGCTGGCCGATGCGTCGGGGCGAAACGCGTTGGTGCGCCGCGTCGGCTTCGCCATCGGCACGTTGTGCGACGGAATGCGCGTGACCGATCCGGTCGGCGCGCTCGAGTGCAACAAGGTCGCATGGGGCAGCGCGCGGGCGCAATTGTCCGAGGTCATGCCGGCGCGCTAGACGCGCGAAGCGGAACCGTGGGCCAACCGCTGGCCGGTCGCGCGCTGCGGACGCGCGTGATCCATTGCGGTGAGGGTTGCAGGGGCTTGCACTTCTACCGGCTTTAACGCTTGCGCTCATGCGCAGCGTGTCTTCCCTGATCGATCGTGTCCTCGGGCTTGGCGGCAAGGACGATCGGACCACCGCCCCTGAGCCTCTTCAGGCTTGGTGGATCGCCTTGACGACCTGATAGGTTTCAAGGCCTTCCTTGCCACCTTCGCTCCCGAAGCCCGAATCCTTGACCCCGCCAAACGGTGCGTCAGCGGTCGAAATGCCGAAGCTGTTGATCCCCACCATGCCGCTTTCGATCGCGTCGCCAAGCAGATTGGCGCGGCGCCCATTTTCGGTGAAGGCGAAGGCGGCGAGGCCGAAGGGGAGGCGGTTGGCCTGTTCGATTGCTTCGTCGAAGGTCTTGAACTGCGCGGTGACCGCGACCGGGCCGAACGGCTCGTCGTTCATGATGTCGGCCGAAATGGGGACGTCGGCAAGCAGGGTTGGCTGGAAGAAGAACCCGCCGTCGCCGCGCAGGCCGCCAGCGAGGACGCGCGCGCCTTTGGCCTGCGCATCGTTGACCAGCTTCTCGATCGCGTCGGGGCGGCGGCTGTTGGCGAGCGGGCCCATCGTCGTGTCGGCGGAGAGGCCATCACCGGTTTTGACCCTGGCAGTGCGTATCGCAAAGCCCTCGAGGAAGGCGTCGTAAATTCCTTCCTGGACGTAGAAGCGGGTCGGCGAGACGCACACCTGGCCGGCGTTGCGGAATTTCTGCGTGACGACAATGTCGAGCGTCTTGTCGAGGTCGCAATCATCGAACACCAGGACGGGGGCGTGGCCGCCAAGCTCGAGTGTGATGCGCTTCATGTCGTCGGCGGCGAGGTGCATGAGATGCTTGCCGACGGGGACCGACCCGGTGAAGCTGACCTTGCGAATGACCTTCGAGGCGATGAGCGTGGTCGAGACGAGATCGGCGTCGCCATGAACAAGCTGCGCCACCCCCGCGGGAATGCCCGCGTCGGCCAGCGCGCGGAACAGTTCGCCGGTGCAGCCGGGAGTCTCCTGCGGCGGGCGGCTGATCACCGGGCAGCCCGCGGCGAGCGCTGCGGCGACCTTCTTGGCGAGCAAATAGATGGGGAAATTCCACGGCGTGAAGGTCGCCGTGGGACCGACCGGCTGTCGGATCACGATCGATCGCTGACCGGTCGGGCGGACCAGGGTGCGGCCATAGTCGCGCTTAATCTCCTCGGCATACCAGCTGAACATCGAGGCTGAGCCGGCGACTTCGCCCTTGGCCTCGGCGAGCGGCTTGCCCTGCTCCTGGGTGAGGATCGCGGCGATGTGGTCGGCGCGTTCGACGAGCAGCGCCGCGACCTTGTGGAGGATCGCGGCGCGCTTCTCGACCACGGTTGCGCGCCACAAGGGCCATGCGCGCTCGGCGGCTGCAAGCGCCTCGGCGAGGTCCGCCTTCGACGCGAGAGGCAGATCGGCCATGCCGCCGCCAGTGACGGGATTGACGACGCTATGGGTGTCGCGGCCTTCACCGCTGCGCCAGTTGCCATCGATGAAAAGCTGCAAGTCTGCGTTGTAAGTCATGGCGCCCAGATAGGCGTCGCCGAAGCCCACGCCAAGCCGTCTTGAACGCGCCCCTTAGCCCCGCTAGGCGAGACGAGAAGGAGAAATGCCATGACGAAGTCCGAACTGGTCGCCAAGATGAACGAAGCGGGCGCTTTCATTCTGGGCAAGACGGTCAAGATCGACTTCGGCGGCGACGAGGGGGCGGTGCTGCTCGACGGCAATGTCAAGACCGTGACCGAGGATGCGGGCGGGGCTGCCGACACCACGATCAAGGTCAGCTGGACCGATTGGGAAGCGCTGTCGTCGGGCCAGCTAGACGGCATGACCGCGTTCATGACGGGCAAGCTCAAGGTCGAGGGCGACATGTCCAACGCGATGCAGCTGCAGGGCGTGCTCAGCAAGTTGCGGTGACGCAAAGCCCCTCTCCCCGTTGCGGGAGAGGGGTTGGGGAGAGGGGGGTGCGACCGATGCCGTCCCCTCTCCCTCCCATCCTCAAAGAGGGGATGGGCCCCTCCCTCTCCCGCAAAGGGGAGAGGGGCTAAGTGAGGAATTGCATGGCCCAGAAAATCTATCCCGATGCCGCCGCGGCGCTCGACGGCTTGCTGTTCGACGGGATGACGATCGCCGCCGGCGGGTTCGGGTTGTGCGGAATCCCCGAGCGGCTGATCGACGCGATCGTCGCCAGCGGGGTCAAGGATTTGACCATCGCCAGCAACAATGCCGGGATCGACGGCGAAGGGCTCGGCAAGCTGCTGCGCACGCGGCAGATCAAGAAGATGATCTCATCCTACGTCGGCGAGAATAAGGAGTTCGAGCGGCAGTATCTGGCGAGCGAGCTCGAGGTCGAATTCTGCCCGCAAGGGACGCTCGCCGAGCGGATGCGGGCCGGGGGCGCGGGAATCCCGGGGTTCTACACCAAGACAGGGGTCGGGACGCTCGTCGCCGAGGGCAAGGAAGTCAAATCGTTCGACGGCGAGGAGTATATCCTCGAACGCGGAATTCGCGCCGATCTGAGCATCATCAAGGGATGGAAGGCCGACGAAGCGGGCAATCTGTTGTTCCGCAAGACCGCGCGCAATTTCAACGCGCCCGCCGCGACCTGCGGCAAGGTGTGCGTCGCCGAGGTCGAGGAAATCGTCGCGGTCGGCGCGCTCGACCCCGACTGCATCCATGTTCCAAGCATCTATGTGAAGCGGCTGGTCCTCGGCGCGCCGTACGACAAGAAGATCGAGTTCGTGACGACAAGGGAGCGCGCGGCATGAGCGCGTTCCAGTTCCCCGGCGAAGGCCGGGGCCCAGGACGGCGCGGTAGCGGCGTAAGCTCGCTTCACGCCTGGACCCCGGCCTTCGCCGGGGAACAAGGAGCGGAATAATGGCCTGGGATCGCAACCAGATGGCGGCGCGCGCGGCGCGCGAGTTGAAGGATGGCTATTACGTCAATCTGGGGATCGGGATTCCGACCTTGGTGGCGAACAATATTCCGTCCGGGATGACGGTTACGCTGCAGAGCGAGAATGGGATGCTCGGGATCGGGCCGTTTCCATATCCCGACGAGGTCGATCCTGACCTTATCAATGCCGGCAAGCAGACCATCAGCGAACTCGAATCGTCATCGTACTTCTCTTCGTCGGACAGCTTCGCGATGATCCGCGGCGGGCATATCGATTTGACTGTGCTCGGCGCGATGGAAGTCAGCGAGGGCGGCGACATCGCCAATTGGATGATCCCGGGCAAGATGATCAAGGGCATGGGTGGGGCGATGGACCTGGTCGCCGGGGTCAAAAGGATCATCGTCGTCATGGAGCATGTCTCGAAGGACGGCACGCCCAAGTTCATCCCGGCCTGTACGTTGCCGCTAACGGGCAAGAACAGCGTCGACATGATCGTCACCGATCTTGCCGTCTTCGAACGGCCCGATCACGCGTCGCCGTTCCGGCTGGTCGAGACCGCACCCGGGGTGAGCGGCGACGAGGTCAAAGCCAAGACGACGGCCCATTACGAAAGCTGAGGAGATGAGGATGCGCACGATTGCGGCACTGGCGGCGATGTTGATCGCAGGTACGGGCGCGGCCACTGCCGCGGCGCCCAACCCCGATGCGGCGGTGTCGTTGATCCGCCTCGACTGCGGCAGTGCGATGGTCGGGGACTTCGACGCCTTTTTCTCCGACAGCCATGAACTCCCGGTTGGCCCGCGCAAGATTACCGATAGTTGCTACCTGATCCGTCATGGCGACCGCAACTTGTTGTGGGACACAGGCTTTCCCGCCGCGATCAAGGGGCAAAACGTGGACATGGGCGGGATCGTCGCGACGCTCGCGGCGACCCTCCCCGAACAACTTGTCCAATTGGGACTAAAACCGAGCGACATTGAAATGGTCGGGATCAGTCACATGCACGACGACCACACCGGCCAGGCCGCGTCGTTTCCCGCCGCGCAACTGATTATCGGCCAGGCAGACTTCGAAATGGCCAAGGGCGCCAAGGATCCCTTCGGGCCGTGGCGCGCGGCGGGGGCGAAGGTCAAGCTCACGCACGGCGGCGATGTCGATCTGTTCGGCGATGGCAGCGTGATCGCGCTCAACACTCCGGGTCACACCCCCGACCATATGTCGCTGCTGATCAAGCTCGCCAGTGGCAATGTGCTGCTGACCGGAGACCTGTATCATTCGACCCTGGCTCGGAGCGGACGGCAGGTGCCCGGCTTCAACACCAGCCGCGCCGAGACGCTGGCGTCGATGGATCGTTTCGAGCGGCTCGCCAAAAGCTATCGCGCCAAGGTCATCATCCAGCATGAGCCGGCCGATATTGCCAAATTGCCCGCGTTCCCCGCGGCGGCGCAATGAAGGCCTTGCTGTCGGTCGCGCCGGGGGGACCCGAGACGCTTGAGTTGAGCGAGCTGCCCGATCCCGTGGCAGGGCCGGGCGAGTTGCTGGTGCGGGTGCGTGCGGCGGCGATCAATTATCCCGACGTGCTCATTATCGAAGACAAATATCAGATGCGCCCGCCACGTCCGTTCGCGCCGGGCGGGGAGATCGCGGGCGAGGTCGAGGCCGTCGGCGAAGGGGTAAGCGGCTGGGCGGTGGGCGACCGGCTAATCGCGGTCCCCGGATTTGGCGGCTTGGCGCAGAAGATCGTCATCCCGGCAAAGGCTGCGATCCCGCTTCCGCCGAGCCGCACCTTCAGCGATGGAGCGGCTCTGTTGCTCACGTATGCAACCTCGATCCACGCATTATATGACCGCGGAAAGCTTGCTCAAGGGCAAACATTGCTGGTACTCGGCGCGGCCGGCGGGGTCGGCTTGGCGGCGATCGAGCTGGGCAAGGCGCGCGGAGCCAAGGTCATTGCCGCGGTGTCGTCCGACGTTAAGGCGCAAGCGGCACGCGAGGCAGGCGCGGACGCGGCGATCGTCTATCCGCGCGGTCCGTTCGACAAGGACGCGTCCAGGGCGCTCGCCGAGCAATTCAAGGCAGCGGTGGGGCCCGGCGGCGCGGACGTGATCTACGATCCGGTCGGGGGCGATTATGCCGAGCCCGCGCTGCGTTCGATCGCGTGGGAGGGCCGTTACCTGGTGGTCGGCTTCCCGGCAGGCATTCCGCGGTTGCCGCTCAACCTCACGTTGCTCAAGAGTTGCGATGTGTGCGGCGTGTTCTGGGGCGCCTTTGCGGCGCGCGATCCAGCCGCCAATGCGGCGCATGTCGCGACCTTGTTCAGGCTGTGGGACGAAGGAAAGATCGGCCCTCGGGTGAGCGCGACCTATCCGCTCGAGCGCGGAGGGGAGGCGATTGCAGCGCTCGCCGCGCGGAAGGTGATCGGCAAGCTGGTCGTCACGATCGACTGATGGCGAGGATCGACCGCCTCGAACGCGTTGATCAGCGCCGTGCTGACCTTGAGCGTGAGTATCGCGACACGCTGATGGCAGCGCTCGACCGCACCGCTGCGGGCAAGCCAGGCCTGTTCAACCATCGCGCCGACCGGCGAGAGCGCGAGGCGGTGGCGCCGGTGATCGAGGCGTTGCGCGACCTTGGCGAGGCGATCGATGGATTGCGCGCACAGTTGATGATCGAGCCGTTTGCGCTTCATCGCGATTTCTTCGATGCGCGCGGCCCAGTCGCACCGAGCGCGGTCGGCGAGCCGAGGCAGGCCAAGCAGTGGATCGAGCGACTCGCCGCAGAATCGCGCTAAACGCCGCGCGCGCGTTGCCTCGCTCGGCGCGACCGCCTATCTGGAGGCGAACTCAGCTTGAGGATGCGTGCCCAATGACTCAATTCGACGATCGCGAGCGTGCGTTCGAGGCCAAGTTTGCCCGCGACGAGGAAATGCAGTTCCGCGTACTGGCGCGGCGCAATCGCTTGCTCGGCGAATGGGCGGCGGGGCTGATGGGGCTGACCGCCGCCGAGGCCGAAGCATATGCCAAGGACGTGATTCACACCGATTTCGAAGAAGCGGGCGATGAAGACGTGATTCGCAAGCTGCTGGGCGATTTGACCAGTGCCGAGGTCGAGATCGATGAGGACAAGATCAGGGCTACGCTCGACCACAAGTCGGTCGAGGCGCGCCGCCAGCTGATGGAAGCCCACGGCTGATGGCGATGGCCGCGGCCGAGATCGAGGCCCTGATTGTCGCCGCGATCCCCGATGCGCGCGTCGAAATCACCGATTTGCGCGGCGATGGTGACCATTATGCGGCAAAAATCGTCGCCGCGAGCTTCGCTGGAATGAGCCGGGTCCGTCAGCATCAGGCGGTCTACAAGGCGCTTGGCGGCCGCATGGGCGGCGAACTTCACGCACTCCAGCTCGAAACCTCCATCCCCTCGGGAGACCATGAATGACCGACATTGCAACCGCTTCCGCAGCCGAGCGTATCGACGCGCTGGTCAAGGCCAATATGATCGTGCTGTTCATGAAGGGCACGCCGCTGTTTCCGCAATGCGGCTTTTCGAGCCGAGCGATCGCCATCCTCGATCATCTCGAGGCGCCGTACGAGACGATCGACGTCCTTGCCGACCAGGAAATCCGGCAGGGCATCAAGGCCTATTCGGATTGGCCAACCATCCCGCAACTCTACGTCAAGGGCGAGTTCGTCGGGGGATCGGACATCATGATGGAGATGTTCGAAAGCGGCGAGTTGAAAGCGCTGGTCGCGGCCTGACCGCCGCGCCGAGCCTCAAGCAAAAAGGGGCGGCGCGCGGGACCAGTAACCGCTGCACCGCCCCTTTGATTGGTTTGTGGAACCAAGTGGACGCAATTAGTATTGCAACCACCGTGCCAAATGCGGAAAGGCGCTGAAAAATGCGGAAAACATTGTTTATCCTGTTTCTCGCGCTGGCCGGATCGTCAAAAATTCCGACACCAAGGCGGGGTCGCGGCGAGCGCCCGCTCCAGCCCCCGGCGGCCTGAAGCGAATGGCGCTTGCTTCGCTCCGTGCCACGTCGGGCGAAGCCGCGACCTATTGCGACCTGACGCAGAGCTGGTCGGCCCAGGGCGGGGGAGTCGGCACCTATATCCGGCACAAGCGGCGGCACATCCTGGCGCAAACGCCGCATCGCCATTTGCTGATCATTCCCGGTGCGCAGGATGCAACGTCGGTCGAGGAAGCCGGGCGCGCAGTGACCGTCACGATCGCATCGCCCAAGGTGCCCGGGAGCCCCAATTATCGATTGCTGCTGCGCAACGGCGCGGTTCGCGCGGCGCTGGCCGAGCATCGCCCCGACCTCATCGAATGCCAGGACGCCTATAATCTGCCGTGGGCCGCGATTGCGCATCGCCGCAGCCATCCGGCAACCGCGCTGGTCGCGGCGTATTGCACCGACTTTCCGACGGTCTACGTCGAGCGCGGGGTCGCCCGATTGCTCGGTAGCGGGGCGGGGCGCGGCGCTGCTCGAGCCGCCTATGGCTACACCGCTTTGCTGTTCCGCCGGTTCGACGCGGTGTTCGCGATGAGCGAGCATGGCGGTGCGGCCAAGCTGCGCGCGCTGGGCGTCGAAGGCGTCCAGATCGCCCCGCTAGGGGTCGAGATCGAGGCGTTCGGCCCCGAACGGCGCAGCGCGGCACTTCGCGCCTCGATCGGGATCAGCGACGACGAACCGCTGATCATCTACGTCGGACGGCTCGACCATGAAAAGCGCGCAAATGTGGTGGTCGACGCCTTTCTGTCGTTGCCGGGCGCCATGCGAGCCTTTCTCGTGTTGGCTGGCGATGGGCCGATGCGCGGGGAGTTTGCCGCCCGGCTCGAGGGCAAGCGCGCGTTGCTTCCGGGCTATGTCGCCGACCGGACGCTGCTCGCCGAGTGGCTCGCCAGCGCCGACCTCTATGCCTCGGGGATGGCCGACGAGACCTTTGGCATATCGGTGATCGAGGCGCAGGCGTCGGGGTTGCCGGTGGTCGGGGTCGCCGCGGGGGCGATGATCGACCGGATCACGCCTGCGCTCGGCCGGCTTGGGCCGATCGACGACAGCGCGGCGATGGCGCGCAGCCTGGCGGAGTTGTGGGGCGGCGATCGTGCGACGATGAAGGCGGCGGCGGTCGAGCATGCCCGCCAGTATGACTGGCGCAGCAGCATGGCGGCATTGTTCGGCGAGATTTACCCCGCCGCGCTGGCGCGCGCCGCCGCGCGGTCCGCGGCGAGCGCGAGACTGAGCGCGCCGCTGGTCGAGGCATGACGTGACTGATCCGGCGGACCCGCCTTATGCCAGGGTCGAGACGCTCGAGCCCGGGATCGCCCGGCTCCTCGCACACAATCCGTCCCCCTTCACTTATTTCGGTACGCAAACCTATTTTGCCGGAGAGCGCGACGTCGTCGTGATCGATCCCGGCCCCGACCTTCCCGAGCATGTCGCGGGAATCGTCGAGGCGGTCGGCGAGCGGCGGCTGGTGGCGATCGCCTGCACCCACACCCACCGCGACCACAGCCCGGCGAGCCGCGCGCTGGCCGCCGCGACCGGGGCGCCGATCGTCGGCTGCGCCCCGCTTGCGCTCGACAGCGTCGGGCCGCGCGCCGATGCGAGCTTCGACTTCGATTATCGTCCCGATCGGGTGTTGGGCGATGGCGAGGCACTGACCGTCGATGGCGAGCCGTTGGTGGCGGTGACGACCCCGGGGCACACTTCGAACCATTTGTGCTTCGCCTATCGCGGCGCTTTGTTCACGGGCGATCACGTGATGGGCTGGTCGACCACCGTCGTCGTCCCGCCCGATGGCGACATGGCCGATTATATGGCCAGCCTCGACAAGTTGCGTCGCCGCGAGGACCGCATTTACTACCCCGCGCACGGCCCCGCCGTGACCAACCCTCAGCAACTGGTGCGCGGGATGATGGGTCACCGCCTGCAACGCGAACGGCAGATCTTGCGGCTGGTCGGCGAGGGGGCGAAAGCGGTGCATCAAATCGTCGCCGCAGCCTATCCCGGGCTTGATCCGCGGCTGGTGCCGGCGGCGGGCGGGTCGGTCACCGCGCATCTCGTGGACCTTGAGCGGCGCGGGCTCGTTGAGCGGGGCGAGGGACAGACATGGACGAGCAGGTAACAACCCCGAGGAAGCGCGCTTGGATCGTGCTGGTGCTCGTTCTGGTGCTCGCGGCCGGATATGGGCTCTATCGTCAGCGTGCCGCGCGGCAGGAGGAATATCAGACCAGCCTCGGGCTTGCGCGGGTGCTGTCGGCGACGTTCGAAAAGCAGGCCAAGCTCAACGTCGGCGTGGTCACGGGCGCGCTCGATATCACCACGGTCGATCCCGGACTGGTCCGAATGCTGCGCTCCGCACAAAAGGTGACCTTGCCCTATTCGATCGATTATCAGCTCGACCTAAGTGACCTCGACACGCGTGATTATCGCTGGGACGCCAAGCGCCGCACGCTCCAGGTGACGATCCCCGACGTCGTTCCGACGATGCCCAATATCGACGAGAGCCGGCGCAAGACGCTTGCCACCGCAGGAGTGTTCGTGACGCGCGAGGCGTTCGACAATCTCAACCGGCGGGCTGCGGTGCTCGCGACGCAGAGCGCTAATGCCGAGGCCAAGAAGCCCGTCCATCTCAATGCGGCGCGGGCCAATGCGCGGAGCGCGGTAACGCGATTGCTCGAGACGCCGCTCGCGGTGGCGGGCCTAAGCGACGTCAAGGTCGAAGTGGCGTTCCCGTTCGACGGCGGGCGAAAGGATCAGCGATGGGACGTCGGCCCATCGATCGCGGAAGTGCTCGCAAAGCATCAGGCGCCACGCTAATCTTTCTTCGGGAGTATGAATGTGACCGCCGTTTCGACCCATCACGCCGACCGTTTCACCGGCCCCGATTTGCTCGCCGAAATTGCGCGGCTCAAGAAAGAGCGCAATGCGGTTATCCTGGCGCATTATTACCAGCGACCCGAGCTTCAGGACCTTGCCGATTTCGTCGGGGACAGCCTCGATTTGTCGCGCAAGGCCGCGGCGACCGACGCCGACGTGATCGCGTTCTGCGGCGTGCGGTTCATGGCCGAGACGGCCAAGATATTGTCCCCGCAGAAGACGGTGATCCTGCCCGACATGGATGCCGGATGCAGCCTGGAGGACAGCTGCCCGCCCGACCAGTTCGCGGCGTTCCGCGCAGGCCATCCCGACCATATCGCGCTGACCTACATCAACTGTTCTGCCGAGGTGAAGGCGCTGAGCGACATCATCGTCACCTCTTCGGCGGCCGAATCGATCATCGGTCAAATCCCGATGGATCAAAAGATCATCTTCGGCCCCGATCGTCACCTTGGCGGCTATCTCAATCGGCGGTTCGGGCGCGAGATGTTGCTGTGGCCCGGGGTGTGCATCGTCCACCAGGCGTTCAGCGAAACCGAATTGATCAAATTAAAGGCGCAATATCCCGGCGCCCCGGTCGCGGCGCATCCCGAATGCCCGCCGCAGATCATCGACCATGCCGACCTGGTGGGATCGACCAAGGCGATCCTCGACTTCGCGTTGAGTTCGTCGGCCGAGACGATCATCGTCGCGACCGAGCCGCACATCATCCACCAGATGGAGAAAGCGGCACCGCATAAGACCTTCATCGGCGCACCCGGCGGTGACGGCAATTGCAACTGCAACATGTGCCCGTACATGGCGCTCAACACGCTCGAGAAACTGTACGTCGCGCTGCGCGACCTGACGCCGAGGATCGAACTGTCCGAAGAGGTCATGGCCAAGGCGCGCATTCCGCTCGAGCGGATGCTCGAGATGGCCGGGCGGACGGTCGGTCAGGGCGATGTAGGCTCGCCCCCGGTGTCGGGCGATTGACCGGCGATGATCTGACCGCGGTGTTTCCGGGCGACAGCGAGATGGCGCGGCGGATGCGCGCGCACGACTGGGCGGCGACTCCGCTGGGCGATGCGAGCGCGTGGCCCGAAGGGCTCAAGGTGCCGCTCGGAATGATGCTGACGTCGAAGTTCGAGATGTGGCTCGGGTGGGGCGAGGATCTCGCCTTCCTTTACAACGATGCCTATTCGCCGACGCTGGGGCGCAAGCATCCGCGTGCCCTCGGCCGTCCGCTGGCGGTGGTGTGGAAGGAAGTGTTCGCAGCCATCGAAGACCGGATTGTGTCGGTGATGCGCGACGGGGTGGCGACGTGGGACGAGGCGCTGCTACTGATCGTCGATCGCAACGGGGCGCCCGAGGAGAGCTATCACACCTTTTCCTATAGTCCGTTGCGCGGCGATGGAGGGTCGATCGACGGGCTGATGTGCGTTGTGTCCGAAGTCACCGAGCGCGTCATCAGCGAACGGCGCCTTGCGACATTGCGCACGCTCGCCATCTCGTTGCTGACAACCAAAATCCATTCGCAGGTCATCGCCGCGACGACCACGGCGCTGAGGGAAAGCGAGCGCGACTTTCCGTTCGTCGGGCTGTTCCTCGACGAAGTGGTCGTCGCCGACAGCGTCGTCGCCGCGATCGACTGGCCGCTGCCCGCAGCCGGCGAGGACCATGTGATTGTTCCGCTCGATCGCCTGATGCGCGAGCCGCCGCGTGGCGAATGGGATATCGCGCCGCGCGACGCGCTGGTGCTGCCGTTGCTCAAAAGCGGGCAGATAACATCGATCGGGACGCTCGTGCTGGGCCTCAACCCCTATCGCCATCCGGACGACGACGTGGTCGGCATCGGCCGGCTGATCGCGGCGCAGGTCAGCGGGGCGCTGGCCGCGATCGACGCGCATGCGACCGAATCGGCCGAGATCGAGCGGCTGCGGCAATTGTTCGAGGAATCGCCAAGCTTCATGGCGGTGTTGCGCGGACCCGAACACCGCTTCGAGCTGGTCAATCCGGGCTATCGTCAATTGGTCGGCCACCGCGACCTGATCGGGATGACCGTGCGTGCCGCCTTCCCCGACATCGACGGTCAGGGGTTCCTCGAGATGCTCGACGCGGTGTTCGCAAAGGGGGAGGCGATCAGCGGTCAGTCGGTCCCGCTGACGCTGACCCGGACGCCGGACGGGCAGCCCGAGCCGCGGTTCGTCGATTTCGTCTATCAGCCGATCCGCAATGGCGAGGGCATAGTCACGGGCATTTTCGTCGAGGGGCACGACGTCACCGACCGCCACCGCGCCAACGCCGCGATGCGCGCGAGCGAAGCCCAGTTCCGCACCCTGGCCGAAGCGATGCGCAACCATGCATGGACCGCGCAGCCCGACGGCCAGCTCGACTGGTTCAACAATCAGGTCAGCGACTATAGCGGGCTGTCCCATGCCGAGCTGCGCGGGGCCGGCTGGGCGGGAATGGTCCACCCCGACGACGTCGATGCGTCGATCGCGCGCTGGTCCGATGCGCTGGGGTCGGGCGCGCCTTATGACAATGAGTTTCGGCTGCGGCGCCACGACGGCGACTATCGCTGGCATATCGCGCGGGCGGTGGCGCAGCGCGGCGAGGATGGCGCCATCGTGCGCTGGATCGGAACCAACACCGACATCCACGAACAAAAGGAAATCGCCGAGGAATTGAGCGACCTCAACGCCACGCTCGAACGCCAGGTCGACGAGCGGACCAGCGCATTGTTCGCCGCCGAGGAAGCACTGCGACATAGCCAGAAAATGGAAGCAGTCGGGCAGTTGACGGGTGGGATCGCGCATGATTTCAACAATTTGCTGACCGTCATTCGCGGCTCGATCGAAATGATCCGCCAGCCCGGCATCGCGCCGGAAAAGCGCGAACGCTATCTGACCGCGATCGCCGACACGGCCGACCGCGCGGCCAAGCTGACCGCGCAGTTGCTGGCCTTTGCGCGGCGCCAGACGCTGCGCCCCGAGATGTTCGACGCCGCCCAGGCGGTGCGGTCGCTTGAAGGGATGATCGGGACGCTAACCGGGTCGAAAATCCGGATCAGGTACGAAGCGCCGGTCGAACCGGCGCGGGTTCACGCCGACCTCAACCAGTTCGAAGCGTCGATCGTCAACATGGCGATCAATGCGCGCGATGCGATGGATTGCGAGGGCGAACTGAGGATCGCGGTCGAGCGCGTATCGAGCATTCCCGCGACGCGCGAGCGCGCGCTCGTCGAGGGTCGATATGTGGCGGTTGCGATGACCGACACGGGGGGCGGGATCGCGCCCGACAAGGTCGATCAAATCTTCGAACCCTTTTTCACAACCAAGGGCGTCGGCAAGGGCACGGGGCTGGGCTTGAGCCAGGTGTTCGGCTTTTCGCGTCAGTCGAACGGTGAAATCCGGGTCGAGAGCGAGGTCGGGATCGGAACGGTCTTCACGCTCTATTTGCCCGAGGCGCAGAACAGCGATGAGGCCGAGCCGACCGCGCCGAAGCCCGCGGCCAGACGGCAAGACCGGCGCTACCGATTGTTGGTGGTCGAGGACAATGAGGATGTCGGGCGGTTCGCCACCGATGCCTTGTCGGAAATCGGCCATGACACGCGCTGGGTTGCGAGTGCCGCCGAAGCGTTGGTCATCCTGGAAAAGGATTCGCACGCGTTCGACATGGTGTTTTCCGATGTCGTGATGGCGGGAATGGATGGCGTCGAGTTCGCCCGCACCGTCAACCGGCTTTATCCGCACCTGCCGATCTTGCTGACCAGCGGCTACAGCCATATCTTGTCGCAATATGGCACGTCGGGCTTCGAATTGCTGCAAAAGCCCTATTCGATCGACGAATTGTCGCGCTCGCTTGACCGGGCGGGCCGCCTTGAGCCGATGCGACGCTAGGCGGTCGGCCGGACGTCGATGACGCCGGTTTCGGGATGGTGCTTGTCGAGGTGGCGCTTGATGATGCGCAGGTTGCGGGTGTTCGACTTGAAGAAATAATCGGGCACCGCGCCGACCCACGGGATCAGCCCGAGCAGAAAGTCGGTTCCGACATTGCCGCCCATGCGGGTCATGGCCCACTTCGACATTCCGAGGTTGCGCGCTTCCCAGATCATGTAGCTGCCGAGCGCGGCGCCGGCGAGATCACCGACCACGGGGACGAAGTCGAGCAGGACGTCGAGCCCGATCTTCTTGTTGGTGCCGGGAATGGTGAAAGCGCGCTCGAGCAACTCCTCGAGCGCTTCGACACGCTGGCGGACGGCGGCGGGGTTTCGCTCAAGCGACAGCGAACGGGGGTTGATCACGGTCAAAATCCTCGAGGTGCGCGCTGGACGATGTCGGCGAGCGGGTGACGGGCGAAGCGATTGTCCTGATAGCCGAGCGCACGCTCGCCGACCAGCGACCAGCGTATCGGCGCGGCGAGTGAGATGAACAAGGTGCCGTCATCAAGCAAGCGGGCGGCGTCGGCGAAAGCGGCCCCGCGCTGGAGCGGATCGGGTGCATTGCGCGCCGCATCAAGCTGGACGTCGGCGTCGGCGAGGCATAGCGCGGCGACGCTGCACCGCAACTGTCGCAGATACCAGCTGGGCGACGCCGAGGGCGCCACCGCATCAACGAATTTGAGGTCGGTCGGAATGCCGGGCGTGGCGCGTTCGACTCTTATTCCAATCGCTCCCCAGTCGGTGGCCAGGCGCGCCAGCAGCAAATCGCCCCCCGGTCCCGGCGGAAGCGCGATGGTCAGGCGCGGCCGCTCCATGGCGCCGAACAGTCGCTGCGCCTCGCGTTCGAGTTCGGCGTGACGCTCGGCGAGGGGTCGCGCGAGCCACGCCGGCTGAACCGGATCGGCAACGCCGTCGAGCCCGGCCTGGAGGATGGTTGCGCGGGGGCCGAGCCCCGGCACGCCAAGCGCCGTGACGAGCGCGCCGCGATCGATCGCCGCGCTCAACAGTCGGCGCAGTTCGGGCGAGTCGAGTGGTCCCCCGGCGCGCGCCGGCTGGAGCCCGAACAGGCCGCCAGCGGGATCGAAATGGAGCGCACCGCGCGGCAATTTGGCATGCGTCGCGAGCGGCAGATTGGCGACGCTCCCCCCGAGGACGAGATCGAGCCCGCCCCGCAGGAAGGTGGCGATCGCCGGCGCCGCGGCGAGGGGCATCAGGCCGACGTCCTCGCGGGCTCCGGGGTCGCCATCGACTCCGGGCAGACTGCGCGTAAGCCGCAGCACGGCGGGGCCGGCGCGCGCGCCGCGTGCATCCTCGCGCGGATCGGCAGGGCGCAATCGGAACGGGCCGCTGCCGACCCCTTCGCGGATCAGCGCCCATTCGGGCTGGGCCAGCAATTCGAGCAAATTGGGACGCGGCGCCTTCAGCCGGATCTCGATCACCCGATCGGTCATTGCCACGACATCGGCCACCGCCCCGAGCGCGTCGCGCGTCGGATCGCCGTTGCTGGCGCGCAATTCACGCTTGATCATGCGCGCAACGTCGCGCGCCATCACCTTGCGCCCGTCGGGCCACTCGCCCGCGGCGAGGCGGAAGATGTAGGACAGGCCATCGTCACTGACGTTCCAGCGCTCGGCCAGCGCGGGTTCGACCTGCCCACCGGCATCGAACCGCACTAGGCCCTGCGCCAGATTGAGCCGGAGCACCGCCTGCGCCTCGTTCGCCGGGGGATCGAGCGGATCGCCGAGCATGAGCGGGGCGACCCCGATCACCGCCGCCGCAAACGGATCCGACGACGGCTTGTGGCAGCCCCCCGGGAGCGCCAGCGCACCCGCCAGCACCCGCGGGAGGCGACCAGAAAGGAGAAAGTGACGCCACGCCATGGCGGCCGACCTTAAGCCAAATGAAGGGCTCATCAACCACTGGATATTGTTCGCCGACTGTTTTAGTGGACTAAGGCAGTCAAAGTGAGGACCGAGTGAACGACGCGACCGGAATCTGGCAACGCAGCGGACGCAACGTCGAGCAACTCGACGATCCGCTGTCGCCTGCCCCGGCGGCCGGCTTCTCGCCTGCGCCGCCGCCGCGCGACACAGGACCGGCGCCGCTGCCCAAGCGCCGGCAGTGGTTCAAGATTGGTCTGTACGCCTTTTTCGCTTTCTTCGTGCTGGTCATCGGCTGGCTGGTGATCAGCGCGCCGCTCGGCCGCGCGCTCGAGCCCCTGGCGGCGCCGGCGATGCTGCTGGTGAGCGCGGAGGGCCAGCCGATTGCGCGGCGCGGAGCGGTCAAGGAAGCCCCGGTCGAAGCGGCACGTCTCAATCCGCTGACCCCGGCGGCGTTCATCGCGATCGAGGATCGGAGGTTCCGATCGCATTGGGGCATCGACCCGCGCGCGATCGGCCGGGCGATGGTCGCCAATTTCTCGGCCGGCGGAGTGCGGCAGGGCGGGTCGACGCTGACCCAGCAGCTCGCCAAGACCAGTTTCCTTTCATCCGACCGGTCGTACAAGCGCAAGGCGCAGGAAGTGATCATCGCCTTCTGGCTCGAGGCGTGGCTGACCAAGGACGAGATATTGTCGCGCTATCTGTCGAGCGTCTACTTCGGCGACGGGGTTTATGGCTTGCGCGCCGCGGCGCATCATTATTTCGGGCGCGAACCGCAGAATTTGTCGCTTGCCCAATCGGCGATGCTGGCGGGAATGGTCCAGGCGCCGTCGCGTCTGGCGCCGACCCAGCATCTGGCCGCGGCGCAGAAGCGCAGCCGGCTGGTTCTCCAGCAAATGGCCGAGACGGGGGTCATCAGCCTCGCCCGGGCGCGCGCGACGAACTCGGCGCGGCCGATTGTCCAGCCGCAGAAGATTCCGACCGGGACCTATTTTGCCGACTGGGTCGCGCCCGCCGCGCAAAATGCGTTCGAGGCCGATTATGGCGAAGTCAGAGTGCCGACCACGCTCGATGCCGACCTGCAGCGGCTGGCTGTTCGGGCGATCGCCAATGCCGGCGTGGGTTCGGCCCAGGCGGCGCTGGTGGCGATGCGCCCCGACGGCCGGGTCGTGGCGATGGTCGGGGGCAAAAGCTACAAGCAATCGCCGTTCAACCGCGCGACGCAGGCGCGGCGCCAGCCGGGATCGGCGTTCAAGCTGTTCGTCTATCTCGCCGCGCTGCGCGCCGGCTACAAACCCGACGATCTGATCGAGGACCGCCCGATCACGATCGACGGCTGGACCCCGCGCAACAGCGACGGCGTGTATCGCGGGACGATCACCCTGCGCGAGGCCTTTGCGCGATCGAGCAATGTCGCGGCGGTGCGACTGTCCGAAAAGGTCGGGCGCGACAACGTGATCCGCGCCGCGCGCGAGCTTGGCATTCGGTCGCCGCTCACGCGCAGCCCCAGCCTGGCGCTGGGCTCGTCGAGTGTCAGCCTGCTCGAACTGACGTCGGCCTATGCCGCGATCGCCGGCGGACGCTATCCGGTGCGCCCCCGCGGGCTCCCTTTGTCGGCGCAGGATCAGGCGGGCGGCATGGCGCAATGGTTCGCCGCGGGGGGAGCGCTCGATCGCCGCCGCGATTGGGCGCCGATGCTGGATCTGCTCTATGCCGCGGCCAATCAGGGCACCGGGCGCCGCGCGGCGCTGAGCGTGCCGACGTTCGGCAAGACCGGGACGACGCAGGATCATCACGATGCAATCTTCGTCGGTTTCGCGGGCGATCTGGTGGTCGGGGTATGGGTCGGGCGGGACGACAATCACTCACTTGGCAATGTCAGCGGAGGGACCGCGCCGGCGTCGATCTGGCGCGCCTTTACCGGGCCGGCGATCGCGATCGACCATCGTCCCACCATCCTGCTGCCTTACCAGCCGCCGGCACCCCGCCCGCCCGCGCCGCGACCAAGCCCAATCCCCGAGCAATGGGATGACCAGAGCAAGGCGGTCGAGCAATTGATCGGCGCGGCGCGCGATCTGATCGAGGGGCTGGGCGAGTAGAACGGCATGATGGCGAAAAAGAATCTGGTTAAGGATCATCAACCAGCCGTTTTAACCGCTTCTCAACTTCCTCCCCCTAATTCTGCAGTCAACCGGGGCTTGGACGCAACCGGGGAGGGCAAGTGGAGCCCTGATGTGGAACCGAATTAGGAGACCAGAAATGGCGAAGTTTCTCAAGCTGATCAAGAATAACAAGGGTGCCACCGCGATTGAATACGGCCTGATCGCCGCGCTCATCGCCGTCGCCGCGATCACCGCGATGACCAGCATCGGTTCGAAGCTCGGCTCGACCTTCAACAACGTTTCGTCGAACCTCAAGTAAGACGAACCGCACGGTTGAACGGCAACGGCGGCGTCGCGAGACGCCGCCGTTTTCGTGCGTGCCGACCGCGTCAGCGGCGCTTCGAGTGGTTCTTGGTCATGAAGTCGGGCTTGGGCGGCGGCTTCCATCCCTCAGGTGGGGTCATGCGCTGCTGGCTGGTCCCAAGGCCCATCGCCCCGGGCTGCTGGCGCATGAGGCCGAGGGTGTCGGCGGTTTCGGCCGCATCGGGTTCGGCGCCCCCGCGAAGCAGCGCGATGCGGTCGCGCAGGCGGCGCGCCTCCTCGAAGTCGAGTGCCGCGGCGGCCGTTTCCATCCGTTTCTGAAGCTCGTCGATCTCCTCCATTCGGCGTCAACGCGCGGGACCGGACATGAGCGCAGCCAAAAATTGTCCCGCGACGCGCAGTTACGCTAAGCGGCACCGATGAACGACAATCTCACCGCCGAGCGCGCGACCTTCGTCACCCATTTAAGCTGCTCGCTGACGGGCGAGCACTATCCCGCGGGCACGCTCCACAATCTTTCGCGCGCGGGGCGTCCGCTGCTGGTCCATTACGACCTGGAGCAGGTCGGCCAGGCGGTCAGCCGCGCGGCGATCGAAGCGCGCCCGACCGACATGTGGCGGTGGCGCGAACTGCTTCCGGTGACCCGCACCGAATCGATCGTCTCGCTCGGCGAGATCGAAACGCCTTTGATCCCGATTCCCCGTTCGGGCGGCGCCAATGTGCTGGTCAAGGATGAAGGACGGCTGCCGACGGGCTCGTTCAAGGCCCGCGGCCTGGTCATGGCGGTGGCGATGGCGCGCGAGCTTGGCGTCAAGCGGATCGCGATGCCGACCAATGGCAATGCCGGGTCGGCGCTGGCCGCCTATGCCAGTCGCTGCGGGATCGAGACGATTATCTTCGCGCCCGAGGAAACGCCCGAGGTCAACATCCGCGAAATCGCCGCGCAGGGGGCGCAGGTGTATCGCGTCAACGGCCAGATCGACGAGTGCGGAGCCTTGGTCGGGCGCGGCGCGGCCGAGGGGCTGTGGTTCGACTTCTCGACCTTGAAGGAGCCCTATCGAATCGAGGGCAAGAAGACGATGGGGCTCGAGCTGGCGGCGCAGCTGAGATGGAAACTGCCCGACGCGATCTTCTACCCGACCGGGGGCGGGACGGGGCTGATCGGGATGTGGAAGGCGTTCGACGAGCTCGACAAGCTCGGCTGGATTGGGCCTGAGCGGCCGCGGATGTATGCCGTCCAGGCGTCGGGCTGCGCGCCGATCGTGCGTGCGTTCGAGGCGGGCGCGGAGCATGCCGAGCGGTGGGAGGGCGCGGCGACGGTGGCGGCGGGGATCCGCGTGCCCAAGGCCGT
>CAXSCF010000031.1:0-24948 GCA_964235815.1 uncultured Sphingomicrobium sp. | reverse complement strand
CCTGCGAATGCCGGCATCAAAAGCCGGTGCCTTACCACTTGGCGACGCCCCAGCAACGGCCGCTCGGGGAAGAGCGGCGCACGTCGCGTGGCGGCTTATAGCGGCTCGGCGGCGGGTGGAAAGGCCCCTCGGGACGCGCGGTCGATCGTCTCGACGATCATGCCGTCGCGTTGCGAAGATCGCGCTTCGGCCCGTCACGCAGCGCATCGGCGCCGACCGGGCGGCCGAAGTGAAACCCCTGAAGCTGGTCGCAGCCGAGCGTGCGCATCACCACCGCCTGGGTCTCCGTCTCAACCCCTTCCGCGGTGGTCGCGACCCCCAGTCCCCTGGCCAGCGCGAGGATGGCGTTGACGATCGCGACGCTTTCGCGCTCGCCCGCGGCGGCGGCGCGGACGAAGGTCTGGTCGATTTTGATCTTGGAAAATTTGGCGCGGCTAAGATAACCGAACGACGAATAGCCCTGGCCGAAGTCGTCGAGCACCATCCGCACCCCAAGCGCGCGCAATCGCTCGAGGCTGGCGAGGGTCGCGGCATCGTCGCCCAGGAACACGCTCTCGGTGACTTCGAGTTCGAGCCGGGCGGGGTCGAGACCACTTGCGGCGAGCGCGCCGAGCACGGTCTGGGCCAGGCCCGCGCCCGACAATTGCGCCGCCGAGACGTTGACGGCGATCGTCAGCCCCTTACTCCACCGCGCCGCCTCGGCACATGCTTCGCGAATGACCCAGTCGCCGATCTGATGGATCAGACCGGCGTCCTCGATGATCGGCACGAACAGGTCGGGGCGAATGTCGCCGCGCGTCGGGTGACACCAGCGCAGCAGGGCCTCGCGTCCGACTTCCGCACCGCTGATCGCATCGACGATCGGCTGATAGGCGAGCCGCAGGCCGTCGCTATGGAGCGCGGTGCGGACATCGTTTTCAAGCAGGCGATGGTCTTCGGCTTCCTCGAACATCTGCCGCTCGAAGAATGCGAAACCGCCACGCCCCGCTTCCTTGGCGCGGTACAGCGCAAGGTCGGCGTTGCGCATCAATTGCTCTTCGCGTGCGCCGTCGGCGGGGCCGCTCGCGATCCCCATCGTCGCTCCGATGTGCAGCTTGGCCGCGCCGATCGTGAAACTCCTCGACAGATCGGCAATGATCCGCATCGCAACAGCGGCAAGCGCCTCGCGGCTGCCGTCGCCCCGCCACACGATGGCGAATTCGTCGCCCCCAAGCCGTCCCACCCGTCCGTCTTCCCCCACCGAGACTTCCAGCCGGCGCGCAACCTCGACCAGCAACTGGTCGCCGATCGAATGGCCCAGAGTGTCGTTGACCAGCTTGAAGCGATCGAGATCGACGAGGAGCAGCCCGCAGGCCGAATCATCGCGCCACTGCATGAGCAATTTCTCTTCGAGCAACTCGCGCACCAGCAGGCGATTGGCGACCCCGGTGAGCGGATCGCGCCGCGCCGCGCGAACCGCATCGTCGCCCGACAGCCGCAGTTCGGTTATATCCGAACCGACCCCGCGCCAGCCGACGATCACCCCGTCGCGGTCGCGGATCGGCTTGCCCGACAATGACCACCAACGGCCGCTGAGCAACGCCGGCACGGCAAGGTCGCGAAACGGCGTGCCCCCTTCGAAGTGGCCGAACAAGGTGCGCATTCCGGTCGAGTGGCGGCTCGCGCGCTGCCCCGGATCGAGCAACTCGGAACATGGCATGCCGACCAGTTCATCGACCGTGCGTCCGATCGCATGGGCCAGTTCGGACGACAGATTGACGAGCACCAATTCGCTGTCGAGTTCCCACAGCCCACCCGACCCCGAGGCGTTGAATTCGCGCAACAACTGGATGATCTCTCCCCGCTCCTCAAGCTCGAAGCGGGTGCGGACATGGTCGATGAAATGACGGGCATTGGACAGCACCGCCCAGCACAGCATGGCGGCATAGACAAACGCCAAAAGGAACATCGGGAGCAAGTGCAGGTCGCGAGTGATCGCCATGGTGGCGATCAGCATGACCCCGACGTAGAGCAGGGCCGCGGGGGGTACGGTGACCATCGTCAGCGTCCCCGCGCTCATCAATCCGACGATGAGGACGCACAGGAACAGGCGCTGGTCTGGCCCTGCCGCCCCGAACCACAACATGACCGGAACGAGCCACAGCGCCGCCAGCGCGGTGACGATCAAGCAGATCGCGACCATGCTCGGCGGGCGTGTTCGGGCATATTCGCGGTCGTAGCGAAGCCGCACCGCGCGCACGAAGCGCAGGAAGCAAAGCCCCGTTGCGGCGCTGAACCACAAGGTCAGCGACGTGCCATCGACGGTGTCGCGAAACGCAACGACGAGCACGGCCGCGGCGAACAATTGGGTCAGGACCGTCGCCGGGACCAGCCGTACGAAGGCGTCGAGCTGTGCCTTGCGCACCGCCATGTCACGCGGGTTGCGGGGCGCGCGCGGTGACAACGCCTCGGCCAGCGTTGCCTTGCGGGCGCCGTGCCGTGCCAGCTCTCTACGGAGGGCTTCCCCGCTGTTGGCAACGGTGGGCAGGGTCACGCTTACTCCGTCTGTGCTTGGCGACTTAT
This sequence comes from uncultured Sphingomicrobium sp., assembly GCA_964235815.1. Taxonomy (GTDB): domain Bacteria; phylum Pseudomonadota; class Alphaproteobacteria; order Sphingomonadales; family Sphingomonadaceae; genus Sphingomicrobium. The sequence goes on along the minus strand of CAXSCF010000031.1, from coordinate 22,386 downwards.
TATCGCCGCCAAGTCCCAAGATAGTGTAAACGCCCGACTTACCTCAACTGGCTAGCGCTGGATAGGTCGCTGGTTGACCAGTGCATCGTAATCGGACTGGAGTTGTCGCGACAGTTCGCCAATCTCAAACGACCACGGACCCGCCGACTGGACCAGCGTGACTTCGGCGGCGCTGCCGGTGAGGAAGAATTGCTCGAAGCTTTCCAGTTCCTCGGGCCAGATCGCCTTTTCGATCACCTCGATCCCGCGTTGACGGGCGAGGTCGATCACCGTGCGCCGCGTAATTCCATCGAGGAAGCAATCGGGGGTCGGCGTGTAGAGCTTGCCGTCGCGCACGAAAAAGGCATTGGCGCCGGTCGCCTCGGCGACTTGCCCGCGCCAGTCGAACATTAACGCGTCCTCGAACCCCCGCGCGTCGGCATGCGCTTTCGACATGGTGGCGATCATGTACAGCCCTGCCGCCTTGCTGTGGACCGGAGCGGTATAGGGCGCGGGGCGGCGCCACGGGGCGATGTCGAGGCGAATTCCCTTGGCCGCCTTGGCCTCGTCGAAATATTTGCCCCAATACCAGCAAGCGATGGCAAGATGCGGCTTGGTGCCCTTGGGACTGACCCCCATCTGCTCCGACCCACGCCACGCTACCGGGCGCATGTAGGCGTCGGTCATGTCGTTGGCCTTGAGCGTTGCAATGCACGCCGCGTCAATCTCGGCCACGCTCCACGGCAGGTCGAACCCGAGCAGCGATGCCGAATTGCGCAACCGCGCGCTATGCTCGCTGAGCTTGAAGATCGTGCCATTGTAGGCGCGCTGACCCTCGAACACCGACGACGCATAGTGCAGCGCGTGGGTCAGCACGTGGACATTGGCCTCGCGCCACGGGACGAGCGTGCCGTCCATCCAGATCCATCCGTCGCGGTCGTCAAAATTGCGTTGTTCGGCCATGTCTTATCCCGTTCTTTTCGGCCCTCGCGTAGGACAGCGCCGGACCCAGATCAATGCCGCGCGGACGCCTCGTCGGCGAGCTGCCGGCCGCGCGCGATGGCGGCGCCGAGCATCGCGTCGACCAGGCTCTGGAGCCCGCCGGCGGCATCGAGTACCGCCAGCCCCTGTTCGGTCGTGCCGTTGGGGCTCGCGACGCGCCGCGCAATGTCGGCCATCGTTTCATGCGGCGCCATCGCCGCGGTCCCAACCAGCGTCTGCGTTGCAATCGCCCAAGCCAGTTCGCGATCGAGGCCGAGCCGTTCCCCGCCCTTGGCCAGCGCTTCGGCGAAGCGCGCGACATAGGCCGGCCCCGATCCCGCCACTGCACCGATCGCTGAGAATGCGGATTCACTCGCGCACCATGGCGCAAAGCCAAGCACGGCCATCAACGCTTCGACGAAACCTAGCCACTCATGATTTTCCTCGTCCTCGCTGTACAGCGCGATCACCCCCTGGCGCTGAGCGACCGGCAAATTGGGCATGGCGCGGACAATCACGCCCGCATCGGGAAAGCGCGCCCGCAGGGTCGCCACCGATACTCCGGCAAGCAAGGAGACGAATATTGTCCTGGGGCCAACGAGGGGCGCGAGACGCGGCGCCACTTCATTCAGCTTCTGTGGCTTAATCCCCAACATGATGAAATGCGGTGCTTCGCCCGTTGGCAGGTCGGTGACGGTCCGCACGCCCTCGACCGGTGTACCGCTCGGCCGGATCGCGGTGGTGCGCCGAAGGTCGATGCCCGCCGTGCGCCAGCCCGCGACCATCGCGCCGGCCATATTGCCGCATCCGACGAGCCACGCCGGCCCAATCATGGTCAGGCTCACGCCGTCATGCCTCGCCCGCAGTGTCGATCAGTGCAGCGGCGATTGCTTCGCTCGGAGTTTTGCCGCCCCACAGCACGAACTGGAACACCGGGTAAAAGCGCTCGCACTCCTCCATCGCGGCTTCGGCGATCGCCTCGGCCTGCTCGAAGGTCAGCCCGTCACTCTCGCCGAGCAGCGCGGCGTGGCGGAACACGATCAGCCCCGACCCCGACCACAGTTCGAAATGACCGAGCCACAATTGTTCGTTGATCAGGCCCAGCGTCTCATAGATCGCGGCGCGTTTCTCGTCGCCGACCTTGATGTCGGGAAACGCCAGGAACTGAAGCACCAGATCTTCCGGACGCCACACCCCGCGCAATTCATATTGCGCCCAGCTGCCATTTGCTGAGGCGACGATCTCTCCCTCGCCCGATCGCTCGCACGCCCAGCCGCGCGCCTCGAAATATTGTTCGAGCACTTCGATCGGGGCGCCATCGTCGCGCTCTTCGGGTTCGACGATCTCGGTCAGAGCGCGGCTCCGTCGATGGGCGGCTTCTCACTCGCGGGCTTTCCCTTGGCCGGCTTGACCTTGCCCGCCTCGAGCGCGGCGATGCGCGCCTCGAGCAGGTCGTTGTCGTCGCGCGCCGCCGCCGCCATTGCCTTCACCGCGTCAAATTCCTCGCGGCTGACCATGTCGAGCCCGCCGACCCACTCGCGCATCCTGTCGCGCATGGAACCCTCCGCCTCGCGCCCCATTCCGGCAACGGTTCCGGCGGCGCCGTTGATCATTTTGACCAGATCGTCGAACATCCGATTCTGCGATTGCATTTCAAGCTCCTGTCAGTCCGAGGGGCGCCGTGTCGGCACCCGGGTTGAGGCGGCCGGTCTCGTGATTGAGCGCGGTCGCGATGCATAGCCATGCCAGATAGGGAAGGAGCAGCGCCCCCGCCAGTGGCCTGATCTTCCACGAGGCAATGATCGTCATCGTCACCAGCACGTCCATGGCCAGAATGATCAGGAATGCGACATCGATCATCCCGCTTCCGAAAAATACCGGCGACCAGGCGAAGTTGAGCGCCAATTGCACCCGGAACAGCGCCAATGCGAGGCTGCGCTGCTTCGACCCCGGCTCGTTCAGGATCGCCGCCATCGCAATCCCCATCATGATGTAAAGCGCGGTCCACACCGCGCCGAACGCCCAGCCCGGCGGCTGAAAGCTCGGCTTGGCGAGCGGCGCATACCAGTCGTTGGCAAAGCCGCTGTTCGACAGGATCCCGACCAGCGCGCCGACGATGACGATGGCCGGCACGGTCACCAGCGCCTTGCGCCACAGGCCGCGGTCGTCTTGAACGCGAGCGATCATCCGGCCGTTCCTTTCGTCGCGCCGAGCAAGAACTCGACATTGCCTTCGGGCCCGGTGATCGGACTCGTCTCCACCCCGACAACATCCCAGCCCCGCGACGCGATCCATTGCGCCGCGGCGTCGCACACGCGGCGGTGGATCGCGCCGTCGCGCACTACCCCGCCCTTGCCGACTTCGCCGCGCCCGGCCTCGAACTGCGGCTTGACCAGCGCCACCAGCATCGCCCCGGGCCGCGCCAGGTCGAGTGCCGCGTCGAGCACCTTGGCCAGCGCGATGAAGCTCGCGTCGCACACGATGATGTCGATCGCTTCGGGGACGATGTCGCGGCTTAGCGTGCGCGCATTGGTCTGTTCATGGACGATGACGCGATCGTCGCTGCGCAATTTCCACGCCAGCTGATTGGTCCCGACATCGATCGCATAGACTCGTGCCGCGCCCTTGGTCAGCAGCACGTCGGTGAATCCCCCGGTCGACGATCCGACATCGAGGCCGACCGCGCAGGTCACGTCGAATCCGAAAAAGGCCAGCCCGTGCGCCAGCTTGACCCCGCCGCGCGACGCCCACGGATGATCGCGACCCTTGACGCTCAGTACGACCTCCTCGGCGATCAGGTCCCCCGCCTTGGCGACACGCCGGTCGCCGGCGAACACAGCCCCGGCCAGGATCAGCGCCTGCGCCCGTGTCCGGCTCTCGGCCAGCCCCTGCGCAACGATCAGCATGTCGGCGCGCAGCTTATTCACCTTGATCCTCCGCTTGCTTTTCCTGCTTGCCCTCGGTGACTTCGGCGGACGCTTCGGCCTCGGTCGCGGCGGTGGCGTTCGGGGCGACCTTTCGCTTGCTCGCATGGTCGGTCAGGCACAGCTTGAAGAACATCGGGAAATGATCCGACCCGATATCGCCCAGCCGGTCGATCGCGACGATGTTCCAGTGCGGGCTGACGAACAGATGGTCGAGCGGCCAGCGCAACAGCAAGTGCCTGGCGTTGAACGTCGGGTAGAAACCCCGCCCGACGCGCGGATCGCCCATCGCCGCGACCCGCTTGAACAGGCGCGAGGTGTGCGACCAGGCGACATCGTTGAGATCGCCCATGACGATCGCCGCGCGCCCCGCGTCGCGCACCTTCCGCCCGGTCGCGACCAATTCGGCATCGCGCTCGCCGCTGTCGTCGCCCGGCCACGGCGGCTCGGGATGGAGCGCGTGAAGCAGGACCTGCTGCCCGCCGCGAAGGCGGATCATGACCGTTGCCGAGGGCACTCCAGGCTGGAGCAGATGCTCGATCCGCCCCGCCATCGGCAGTCGCGACATCAGGATCATGCCATAGGTGTTGGGCGTCGGCTCAGACAGGCGATAGGGGTAGTCGCGAGCCAGCGGTCTCACCGCTTTGCTCCACTCGCTTCCGGGCTCGAGCAACAACAACACGTCGGGCTTGCGCGCCGCGATCAGCTTGAGCAGCGGGGCATAATGCTGGTTGGTCAGCAGCACGTTGGCGTTGAGCAACGACAGGCTGCGCTCTTCCGGGCAGTTCGCCGCGCTCGCCACTTCCTCGGGATAAGGCGGCAGATAAGCCAAAAAATGGCTGACCTGCCACGCCAGCGCCGCGGCCATCGCGCCCAACAACCACCAGGCACGCCGGACCCGCGCCCACGCCAGCGCGGCGGTGACGACGACCAGCAGCGCGGCGACCTGCAGCCGCGGATAATCCCACTCGCGCACCCACCATTCGTCGGTCCGCCACAGTGGCAGGAACGACAGCAGCACCAGCACCGCCGCCAACGCGACCAGCCCCCGCCGTCCCCAGCGCCGCCACTTGCTCATGCGCCTAGCAGCCTTATGAAATGAGGAACGAATATGCTCGATCCGATCAAAGCGGCGGCGATCGATATGACCAGGACGGCGGCGGCGGCCATGTCCTTGGCGGCACCGATGCGGGCGTCGCGTTCGCTGGTTACGGCATCGCCAAGCCGCTCGATCGCGCTATTGAACGCTTCTGCTGCCCACACCAGCGCGATCGCCAGTAGGACCCAGCGCCATTCATCAAGCGACAATCTGAGCATCGCTCCGGCAAATGCCACGACCAGCGTCGCGACCAGATGAATCCGGGCATTATGCTCTTCCCGAAGCAGCGTCCGCAGGCCCGCCGACGCAAAGCGAAAGCTGACCAGCCGATCGCGCATTGTGAAGCGACCGCTCATGTGCTGCCCCGCACCGACCAGCCGGCGAGCAGGTCGCAATGGCGACCGAGCTCGGCGACGGTCGGGTCGTCGGCCAGCGGGCTCGTCGTGGGGCGCGCGTCCTGGCCGCGCATCGCATTCCAGAATCGCCCGACGATGCCCTCGATCTCGGGGCGGTCGACCGCGATCAGGCTTTCGAGCCGATCATCGGGCAACGGCCGCAACGGCGCATGGTAGAATTGGCCCAGCTCCTGCCACAGGAAGCGGGCGGTGGTTCCCGACACGCCCTTGAACGCGATCATCGTCACGAACTCGCCTTCGCTGATCGAGCGCCGCTTGCGCGCCAGCGCGAGGTGGCGCCGCGGCGTCAGCGGCATGGTGAGGAAAAACAAGGCGAGCAGGCCGAGCACGCCGACCACGGCCCAAAGTCCGATGCTCAGGCGATCGCCCCCGCATCGGCGCTGCTGACATCGTTGCGGCGCAGCGCCTTGAGCACCGTCTCGACGATGTGCGGAGCGTTGAGCCCGGCCTCGTCATATTGCCTGGTCGGCGATTCCTGATCCTGGAAAACGTCGGGCAGGCGCATCGTGCGGATTTTGAGGCCCGCGTCGGTCAGTCCCTCGTCGCTGGCGAGCGTCAGGACATGCGCGCCAAACCCGCCGACCGCGGCTTCCTCGATCGTCACCGCAACCTCGTGGCTCGACAGCAAGCGGCGGATCAATTCCTCGTCGAGCGGCTTGGCGAAGCGCATGTCGGCGACGGTCGTCGACAACCCCTTGGCCTCGAGCATCGCGGCGGCTTTCTCGGCCTCCTCGAGCCGGGTGCCGAGCGACAATATGACGACCTTCTTGCCCTCGCGCACGATTCGGCCCTTGCCGATCTCGAGCCGCTGCGGGACCGCCGGGATCGCCAGCCCGCGGCCGTTGCCGCGCGGATAGCGCACCGCGCTCGGCCCGCTGTCGTGGAGCGCCATGGTATGAACCATGTGCGTCAGCTCGACCTCGTCCGCCGCCGCCATGACGACGAAATTGGGCAGGGTGCACAGATAGGCAAGGTCGAACGACCCCGCGTGGGTACAGCCGTCGGCGCCGACCAGCCCGGCGCGGTCCATCGCGAAACGGACCGGCAAATTCTGGATCGCGACGTCGTGGACGACCTGGTCGTACGCACGCTGGAGAAAGGTCGAGTAGATCGCGCAGAATGGGCGGTGCCCCTGCGCCGCAAGCCCGGCGGCGAAGGTCACCGCATGCTGTTCGGCGATCCCGACATCGAAGGTGCGGTCGGGGAATTCGGCCTGGAACTTGTCGAGCCCGGTGCCCGACGGCATTGCGGCGGTGATCGCGACGATCCTGTCGTCGCGCCGCGCTTCGGCGCTCAGCGCATCGGCGAACACCGCGGTATAGCTTGGCGGGCCGCCGCCGGGGCCCTTGTCCTGCTTGCCCGAGACGACGTCGAACTTGACCACGCCATGATATTTGTCGGCCGCGCTTTCGGCCGGGGCATAGCCCTTGCCCTTGACCGTCACCGCATGGATCAGGATCGGCCCTTCGGCGGCGTCGCGCACATTTTCCAGGATTTCGACCAAACCCTGGACGTCGTGCCCATCGACCGGACCGACGTAATAGAAGCCCAGCTCCTCGAACAACGTCCCCCCGGTGGCAAAGCCGCGGACATATTCCTCGGCCTTGCGCGCGACGCTTTCGACCCCCTTGGGAAGCTTGGAGAAAACGCGCCGCGCGATGTCGCGGGTCTTGAGATATTTGCCCGAGCTGACCAGCCGCGCGAGATAATGCGACAGCCCGCCGACCGGCGGCGCGATCGACATGTCATTGTCGTTGAGGATCACGATCAGCCGGTTGCCCGCCGCATGGGCGTTGTTCATCGCCTCATAGGCCATGCCCGCCGACATCGCCCCGTCGCCGATCACCGCGATCGCGCGCCCCGGCCGCCCCGCCAGCTTGTTCGAAATGGCGAAGCCCAGGGCCGCGGAGATCGAGGTCGACGAATGCGCCGCTCCGAACGGGTCATATTCGCTTTCGCTGCGCTTGGTGAACCCCGACAGCCCGCCGCCCTGGCGCAGCGTGCGGATGCGGTCTCGGCGACCGGTCACGATCTTGTGGGGGTAGCATTGGTGCCCGACGTCCCAGATCAGGATGTCCTCGGGCGTGTTGAACACATGGTGGATCGCGACCGTCAGCTCGACCACGCCCAGCCCCGACCCGAGATGCCCGCCCGAGGTCGACACCGCCGAAATCATTTCGGCGCGAAGCTCGTCGGCGAGCTGGGGCAGCTCGGCCTTGCTGAGCTGGCGAATGTCGGCGGGGTAAGTCACCCGGTCGAGCAGCGGCGTATGCGGACGGTCGGACATTGTGCCGTCCTATCCCGTTCGACGCGCCTTATCCAGCGCTAGCTGCAGGTCCCGCACGTGCCGCGCACCTCGATCACCGGGCGCACCTGTTCGAACCCCGCGCTCGCCGCCGCGTCGCGCACCCCGCCCGACAATTTGTCGTCGTCGATATGGGTCGCCTGCCCGCATGTGTCGCAGATCAGGAAGATGCAGTCGTGGAGGCAGCCGGGATGGGCGTTGGCGACATAGGCATTTGCGCTTTCGACCCGCCGCGCGAGGTTGGTGCCGACGAACAGATCGAGAATGCGATAGACGCTGTTGGCGGCGACGCGCTTGCCACGTGCCTTGGAAACTGCTTCCGCAATGTCGTAGGCCGAGGCGGGCTTGTCGAACGAGGCCAGCGCCGCGAACACGGCCGAGCGCATCTCGGTCCATTGCTCGCCGCGTTCGGTCATTCGCTGCGCGGCGGCCTTGGCCAGCGACTCGCCATCGTGAAGATCGTGATCGTGGTTGCCCATGCTTCGCAAGATAGGCGCTTGCCCCCGAATCCGCAATCGCGCGAGGGCAGCTTGGTTACTCGGCGGCGATGTGGTTGAGCCGGTGACCGAGCGCGAGGATCGCGACCCCGACCACCGTAAACAAGGCCTCGGTGCCGTCGTGCGGCAGCGTCAACGCTCCCGCCATCACCCCCAGCCCGAGCCCGCCGACCGAGCTTGGCATCATGTAACCATGCTCCATGATCCCGCGGCCAAGGGCGAGCGCGCCCATCATCATGGCCAGCACCAGCCCGACTTCATGGATCCAGTTGGCGCCCAGACTGTGCCCGACGCTCGCCACCAACGCCAGAAATACCGACGTGCCAAGGCAATGCACCATGCACAGACCCGACAGCCCGATCGCATAGCGATCAAGCCGCGAGGTATGGAGGGCAAGCGTGGTCATCGCGCAGGATATAACGTCTCCCCGATCAAGAGACAATATCTCATTGACGAAGCGCCGCAAATTATTGGCATTGCGGCGCAAAGCGACCATAGGCGCGGCCATGGACCCTGTCGTGATGGCGCCCGTGACGAACGATGGTGCGCCCCCTCCCCGCCCCCTCGCCCTCGCCCGCTGGCTGCTGTTGATCGCGGCGCTGGTCTTCCTCATCCTCGTCGTCGGCGGGATCACCCGGCTGACCGAAAGCGGCCTGTCGATCACCGAATGGAATTTGTTCGGGGGCATCCTTCCTCCGCTCGACCATGCCGGCTGGGCGTCCGAATATGCACGCTATCAGGCGACCCCCGAATATCGCCAGATCAACGGACCCGGCGGGATGGGCCTGTCCGACTTCCAGCACATTTATTTCTGGGAATGGCTCCACCGCTTGCTCGGGCGGCTGGTCGGGGTCGCGATCCTTTTGCCCCTAGCCTGGTTCGGCCTTCGCCGCGCCATTCCCGCCGGCTATGGCTGGCGGCTCGCGGCGCTGCTGCTGCTGGTCGGATTCCAGGGCGCGCTCGGCTGGTACATGGTCCAGTCGGGACTGGTGAACCGCACCGACGTCAGCCATTTCCGCTTGTCGGCGCATCTTCTCACCGCACTGTTCCTGTTCGCCGGGCTGATCTGGACCGCGCTCGACCTGCGCCATCTGGCCCGCACCGGCGCGGACCGCCCCGCCCGCCTCGTCCCCCTCGCGATCGGCGTCGCGGCCCTGCTCGTCATCCAGTTGCTGCTCGGGGCGTGGGTCGCCGGCCTGAACGCCGGGCAGGTCGCGAGCAGCTGGCCGCTGATGAACGACCGTTTGGTCCCGGCCGGGATCGACACCAGCCGCGGCGGGCTGTTCGCGCTGACCCACGACCCTTATTTGATCCATTTCGTTCACCGCTGGTGGGCATGGGTGGTGCTCGTCGGGCTGGTCGTCCTTGCGCGCCGCGTCCGTCCGTTCGATCGCCGCGCTTCGGTCGCCATCCACATCGCGCTCGGCACCCAGATCCTGCTTGGCATCGCGACCGTGATGAGCGGGGTCGCCCTCCCCCTCGCCGCACTCCACCAAGCCGTCGGAGCCCTGCTCGTCGCCGCGACGACATGGGGCGCGCATGCTTTGGGGCTCCCTCTCCCGCTGGGAGAGGGAGGGAGGAGCGCAGCGACGGAAGGGTGAGGGTGGCGAGGCTTCATCGCCCTCACCCCGCTCGCCTGCGGCGAGTTGCCCTCGCCCAGCGGGAGAGGGAAGAACGCCCCACCCACAGCCGCTTTCTCAGTCCGGTATCCCAATACCCGTCAGCAATCCCGCGCATTGCTTGACAAAATCACGGCCCCGCATCATTAGCCCGCCAGCGGCGCTGCCTTTCGGGGCGGCGCTTGTTTCATTTGAACGAAGAGGTCTGAGCCCCATGAAGGCGCTGATGAAGACCACCAAGTCGATCAAACCGGCGGACGTGGAAAAGAAATGGCATCTGATCGATGCCGAAGGCCTGGTGGTCGGACGCGTCGCGACGCTCATCGCCAACCTCCTGCGCGGCAAGCACAAGCCGAGCTACACCCCCCACGTCGATTGCGGTGACCATGTCATCGTCGTCAACGCCGGCAAGGTGCGCTTCACCGGCAACAAGCTGAAGAACAAGATCTACTACAAGCACACCGGCTATGTCGGCGGCTTGAAGGAAGTCACCGCCGCGAAGATCCTCGAGGGGCGTTTTCCCGAGCGGATCATCGAAAAAGCGGTCGAACGCATGATCCCGCGCGGCCCGCTCGGTCGCGATCAGATGCGCGCGCTTCACCTCTACAATGGCACCGAGCATCCGCACGGTGGCCAATCGCCTGAAACTCTCGATGTCGCGGGCATGAACCGCAAGAACAAGGTGGGTGCCTGATGTCCGACAACCGCCAGTCGCTGAGCGACCTCGCCGCCCTCACCGGCGCCACCCCGCCCGCCCCGGCGCCCGAGCCGACGCACTCGGAAGCCTCGGCTTCGGACGCCAGCGAGACCGAAGCGTCCGCCGCCCCGGTCAACGTCCAGCCCGAAGCCCCGTTGCGCGAGCAGCAGCTCGACAAGCAGGGCCGCGCCTATGCCACCGGCCGCCGCAAGGACGCCATCGCGCGCGTCTGGCTCAAGCCGGGCTCGGGCAAGATCATCGTCAACGGCCGCGACCAGGAAACCTATTTCGCGCGTCCGACGCTGCGCCTCGTCATCAACCAGCCGTTCGGGATCACCGATCGCACCGGCCAGTATGACATCGTCGCCACCGTCAAGGGCGGCGGGCTGTCGGGCCAGGCCGGCGCGGTGCTCCACGGCATCGCCCAGGCATTGTCGCGCTACGAGCCGGTGCTCCGCACCACGGTCAAGCGCGCCGGTTTCCTCACGCGAGACAGCCGCGTCGTCGAGCGCAAGAAGTACGGCAAGGCGAAGGCCCGCAAGAGCTTCCAATTCTCGAAGCGTTGATCTCGCGCAGCCAGTCCGGGGGACTGGCGAGCAAGATCAAGCGGCAACGCCATCACCAAGGAGGGCGGTCTCGCAAGAGGCCGCCCTTTTTCGTCAGGAAGATTGGGCAGGCTTATGATCCTTTTTCGACGGAAATTGCAGCTCGCTGACAATTAACTATTTCTATCGTGTTGCTTGAAGTCCAGACTTCGATGGTGGTTATTATACGACCACTTACGACCCCGAGACGGGAGCGACTGGAGAATTCGTATGGCACTGGAAGACGGGGGCTTGATCGCAGGTTTACGGAAGGACTATTTCGCTCTCGGCGTGTTCGTCGCGTGCGTCGTGCTTGCCTTGGGAAGGTTGGTCGTCGGCGGACCGCTGAGATGGAACGATTGGGCCGTGCTCTTTTCATTGCTTATCACCGGGTCCATTTCGCTTTGGAGGTGGATTAGGTTGCGCCGACCAAGAAGCAAAATGAAGTAGAGCGCTGAAACGGAATGAGAATTCCCAGCAAATGCAGCTTTATGCGGCAGAAGGGCCTGTGTATTCGAGCGCTAATGGCGAACGGCCGCACGTCCGCAATGGTTCGCAAGCAGACCTTAATAGCTGCCGGCTTTACCGATCAATCGTCCCGATACTCGACGCCGCGTAGCGCTCGCCTGACGCCGCGCCGGGGGGCAGGATGCGGTCTAGTTCGGCTAGCTCGTCCGCGCTCAGCGCGATCTTCGTCGCGGCAATGTTCTGGTCGAGGTATTTGCGGCGCTTGGTGCCGGGGATGGGGACGATGTCGTCGCCCTTGGCCAGCACCCACGCCAGCGCGAGTTGCGCCGCGGTCACGCCCTTGTTGGCCGCCATCGCCTCGATCTGGTGGACCAAAGCGATATTCCTGGCGAAATTGTCGCCGGTGAAGCGCGGGTGGAAGCGGCGGTAATCGTCCTCGGGAAAGTCCTCGGGCTTGGTGATCTGGCCGGTCAGGAAGCCGCGCCCGAGCGGCGAATAAGCGACATAGCCGATGCCAAGCTCGCGCACCGTCGGCATGATCTCCGCCTCGGCATCGCGGCTCCACAGCGAAAATTCGGTTTGCAGGGCGGTGATCGGGTGCGTGGCGTGGGCCTTGCGAATGGTATGCGGCGCGGCTTCGCTGAGCCCGAGGAAACGGATCTTCCCTTCGTCCTTGAGCCGCGCCATTTCGCCGACGGTGTCCTCGATCGGCACCGACTGGTCGACGCGATGCTGGTAATAAAGGTCGATCGTCTCGACGCCGAGCCGCTTGAGGCTCGCCTCGCACGCTTGGCGGACATAATCGGGATCGCCGCGCACGCCCTTGAAGCTGCCGTCGTCACCGCGGACATTGCCGAACTTGGTTGCCAGGAACACCTTGTCGCGGCGGTCGGCGATCGCCTTGCCGACCAATTCCTCGTTGATGAAGGGTCCGTACATGTCGGCGGCGTCGAGGAAGTTCACGCCCTGGTCGATCGCGCGGTGGATCGTCGCGATCGACTCTTCGTCGTCGCGCGCGCCATAGAATTCGCTCATCCCCATGCAGCCGAGCCCGATGGCGGAGACGGTGGGGCCATCGCGGCCAAGGGTGCGTGTCGCGATCGTCATGTCATTCTCCTTAGTCGGCCATCGCCATCGCCGGTTCGCCCGGCGCGGGGGGTTTGGCGGGGCGCAGCAGCAACACCAGCGGGATGGCGGCGAAGGTCACCCACATCATGATGTAGAAATCGTCGAGGTAGGCGATGAACGCCGCCTGGCGGTTGATCTCGGCATCGGCGAACGCCAAAGCAGCCGAAGCCGGCAGCCCCAATTGATTGACCAGCCCCGACGAAATGCTTGGCAGCACTTGTTCGGTGATTTGCCCCGCCATGTCGGCATGCGCGGTCTGCATATTGCGCGCCAGCAACGAGACCACCAGGCTGATCCCGACCGACCCTCCGATGTTCCGCGCAAGGTTGAGCAGCGAGGCCGCGGCGGTGCGCTGCATCGGCGCCAGCGTGGTGAAGGCGAGCGACTGGATCGTCACGAACAACATGCCAAGGCCGAGCCCCTGGACGATCCCGCTGATCACCACCGGCCCCGACCCCTGGACCAGCGCAAAGCCCGACATGATGTGCAGCGACCAGCCCATCAGCGCCATCCCCAGCGCGACCAGCCAGCGCGTATCGATATATTTTGCGATCCGCCCGACGGTCAGCATCGAAATCAACGTCCCGATCCCGCGCGGCATCGTCAGTATCCCCGACTGGAGGACCGAATAACCGTACAGGCGCTGAAGCAGCGGCGGCAGCAAGGCGAGACCGGCGAGCAGCAACACCCCGGTGACCATCATGAACAACAGCCCGGTGGCGAAATTGCGGTCGGCGAACATCGAGCGCTCGAACAAGGGATGGTCGGTGGTCATGGTATGGACCAGGAACATCCACCCCGCGGCGACCATCACGCCGCCCTCGATCCATATTTCCCAGCTTTCGAACCAGTCGAGCTGCTGCCCGCGGTCGAGCATCAACTGTAGGCCCGCGAGGAAAAGGCCGATCAGGGCGAACCCGATCAGGTCGAACTTGCGCCGGTTGAGCGGAATTTTGGGCATGTAGCGCAGCAACATGATCGTCGCGATCGTCCCGATCGGGATGTTGACGAGAAACACCCAGCGCCAGTTGAAGCTGTCGGTCAGCCATCCCCCGAGCAACGGCCCGAGGATCGGTCCGATCATGATCCCGCCGCCGAACAGCGCCATCGCCTGGGCGTGCTTGGCGGGCGGATTGATGTCGAACAAAGTCGCCTGGCTGAGCGGGACGAGGAACGCCCCGGTGATCCCCTGGATAATCCGAAAGGCGACCATCTGCGAAAGGGTCTGGGCGATGGCGCACAGCAAGGAGGCAATGGTGAAGCCGATCACCGCAATGATCAGCAGTCGCTTGCGTCCGATGCGATCCGCCAGCCAGCCCGCAATCGGGATCGCGATTGCCGACGCGACGATGTAGCTGGTCAGAACCCAGTTGATGCTTTCCTGCGTCGCCCCCAGGCTCGCCTGCATATGCGGCAGCGCGACGTTGGCAATGGTCGTGTCGAGCACCTGGATCAGCACCGCGAGCATCACCGCAATGGTCACCAGCGCGCGCCGTCCGGGGTCGAGCTGCTGCTCGAGGCTCATCTATTCGTCCTTACTTCGTGCCGTCGATGCGCACATCGACCTTGGCCGACAGGCCTGCGATCATCTCGCGCCTCGGTTTTTCGTCGAACGCGATGATCACCGGCACGCGCTGGGTCACCTTGACCCAATTGCCATTGGCGTTCTGCGCCGGGAGGACCGAAAATTCGCTTCCCGTGCCCGATCCGATCGACGCGACATGGGCCTTGAGCTTGAGCCCCGGATAGGCGTCGAAGGTCACCTCTGCGGGCTGACCGGGCGCCATCTTGGCGAGGTCGCCTTCCTTGAAATTGGCTTCGACCCACGCGGGCTTGTCGGTCACGATCGACAGCATCGACACGCCGGTGATCGCCGACTGGCCGACCAGCAAACGATTGGCTTTGGCGACGATCCCGCTGGTCGGCGTTCTCACCGTGCCATGTTCAAGGTCGAGCCGCGCCTTGGCGATCGCCGCGCGCGCCGCGGCGATGGTCGGCTGGTTGCCGCCGGGGACGATTGCCGCCGAGGCATTGTTCGCCCGCGCCCGCGCATCTTCAAGCGCGGTGCGCGCCGTGGTCACTTCATTGGCCGCGTCGTCATAGTCCGACCGGGTGGTGAATCCGCGTCCGATCAGCGACTGCTGCCGGGCCAGCGCGCGCTGCTTGATCGCAAGGTTCGCAATTGCCCCACTGATATCGGCGCCCGTGCCCGATGCCTGGACCTGAAGTTGACGCGTCTGCAGTTCCGCGGCGGCCAGTTGCGCTTCGGCCTGGAGCAAGGCGACCTGGGACGGCGCCGGATCGACTCGATACAGGATGTCGCCGGCGTCAACGTGCTGATTGTCTCGCACATATACCGCCGACACTGGGCCGTTGACCTGGGTCGAAATCGACACGATGTCCTGCTTCACATAGGCATTGTCGGTGCCGACACTCTTGCCGCCGGTCAGCCAGAAATAAGCCCCGACAGCAAGGATCAGCAACGGCACGCTGAGCAAGATGACGAGCCGCTTGCGCGACTTGCGCGGCGGATCGACGACCGTCGTCGGTTCGGGAACATCGGGCGCACCGTCGCGCTGGATCACCTTTGGGTCGGCGACCGTCTCGCCTTCGATCTTGGTTACTTCGTTCATGCCGTCACCTGCCGCACATCTTCGCGCTTTGCGATATTGTCCCTGACGCGTGCCAGCGCGGCGCGCATCGTCTCCAGTTGCTGTTCGTCGATCCCGGCAAACGCCTCGAGCGACATTTCCTCGGCCAGTTCACGCAACCGTTCGCGAACCGGCTCGGCTTTGGCCGTCAGCGACAGACGCCAGGCGCGCCGGTCAGTCGGATCACGCTGGCGCTCGACCAGCCCTGCTTCCTCCAACCGATCGATGATCCGGCACGCACTGATCGGCTCGATATCGAGGCGGTCGGCAAGCTCGACCTGCTTCATGCCGGGATTGTGACCAAGCGTCGCAATCACACGCCATTGGGCGCGCGTGACCCCAAGCCCGGCCACCCGACGGTCATAGAAACGCCGCATCGCGTGCGAGGTTTCACTGATCTGCCACGCCAATTCCTTCATGTCTTGGCATATAATAAGGTTGCTTATTAAATCAATGGCACCGTGCGCCCTTGTCACCGCCGCCGCGCTGGTTAAGGCTGGGCCATGACAAGCAATCACGACATTCCCGCGATTCTCGACGCGCTTGAGGCCGGTTATGCCGCTTCGGTTGCCCGCCTCCGCTCGGCGCTCGCCGCTTATGCCCGCGACGGGGTTCGCCCCGATGCGCGGGCACGCGACGAGGGCGCGTTCGCTTATCCCGAACTGCGCATCGAATATGATCCCGAAATGCCCGTGCCCGCGCCGGCGCGTGCCTTCGCCCGCCTCAACCAGCCGGGCATCTATACCACCTCGATCGCTCGCCCGGCGCTGTTCCGCGCCTATCTCGCCGAGCAGCTCGAACATCTGGTCCGCGACTATCCCGTGCGCGTGTCGGTCGGCGCCTCGGCCAGCGAAATCCCCTACCCCTTCGTGCTCGACGGGGGCGACCTTGCGCTCGACGGCATCGCCACCGCCGAATTGTCACGCTGGTTTCCATCGACCGACCTCGTCCAGATTGGCGACGAGATCGCCGACGGCGCGTGGGATCTGGCGCTCGACCCGACCCGCCCTCTTGCCTTGTTCGACGCTCCGCGCACCGACTTCAGCCTCGCCCGGCTCAAACATTACACGGGCACCCCCGCCGAACATTTTCAGCGCTTCGTCCTGTTCACCAACTATGTCCGCTACGTCGATGAATTCGTTCGTTTCGCGGTCGATGCGCTGCGCGATCCCGACAATCGCTTCATTCGCCTGTCGGTCCCCGGCGGCACCTACGATCGCGGCGATTTGACCGACGCCGAAGCGCAGATCGCGGCTGGCGTGTGGCGTCGCCATCAAATGCCGGCCTATCATTTGACGACCGAGGACGGCGACGGCATCACGCTCGTCAACATCGGGGTCGGGCCGTCCAACGCCAAGACGATTTGCGACCATATCGCCGTGCTTCGCCCGGAGGCATGGCTGATGATCGGCCATTGCGGCGGATTGCGGCCGAGCCAGACGATTGGTGATTACGTCCTGGCCCACGCCTATCTGCGCGACGATCATGTGCTCGACAGCGTGCTGCCGGTCGAAATCCCGATCCCGGCGATCGCCGAAGTCCAGACCGCAATGTATCAGGCCGCGCTGACGGTCACCGGCGAGGACGAGGAAGCGATCAAGCAGAGGCTGCGCACGGGCACCGTGGTCACCACCGACGACCGCAATTGGGAGCTGCGCTACACCCTCTCGGCGCTGCGCTTCAATCAGAGCCGCGCGGTCGCGATCGACATGGAATCGGCCACCGTGGCGGCGCAGGGCTATCGCTTCCGCGTCCCCTACGGCACCCTGCTGTGCGTCAGCGACAAGCCGCTCCACGGCGAACTCAAGCTCCCCGGCCAGGCCAACGCCTTTTACGAACGCGCGATCAGCCAGCATCTGCGGATCGGGATCGAGACCCTCGACCTCCTCCGCCAGGAAGGCGACGGGCTCCATAGCCGCAAGCTCAGGAGCTTCGACGAACCCCCGCTGCGCTAACGCTGAACCCTGATCTGACCGATGCGCTGGTCGGTCGGCGGGGTCGGGTTGGTCCGCAGCCAGGCCTCGAGCGCGTCGAGATCGAGCCCGGCGTCGAACGCGTTGATGCCCTCGTTGAGTACGCTGAATCCGTCGCCCCCGCTGGCGAGGAAATTATTGACCACGACGCGATAACGGCGCGCCGGATCGATCGCGCGCCCCAACAGGCTCAGGTTCGAAATCCGCATCCCCGCCGGGTTGCTCAAGTCATAATCGAAGTGAAACCCCTTCGACGGCACAAGCAGGGAATTGACCTTGGTCCGGCCATCGACGACGCCGATCTGCTGCTCGAGCATGGTCTTCACTTGCGCGCCAGTCAGCGACTTCACCACGAGTGAATTGCCGAACGGCTGAAGCGCGAAGATCTTGCCATACGTAATCGTTCCATCGGCGGCCGGAGTGAGGCCGGTGCGGACACCACTGGCGTTGACGAAGCTGATCTCGGCGCCGCCATGCGACGGCGCTTTGGTCGCGGCGAGTTGTGCGTCGGCGACCAGTCGGGCGAGCGCGCTTTCGCCATCGTCGTCGTCTTGCATTGCCGTGCCCCGCAAACGTCCGATGACGCGCGAAGCGGCGGGCGCCGCCGCCGCGACGTAGCGATCGACCAGCGCGGCGACGTCGGCCTGCGCCGCACCGTCGCTCGCGACGCGGATGTTGACCGCGCTTTCGCTGATCAGCGCGTGGCTGGCCGGATCGAAATGCAACCGCAGGTCGGTGACGAAATAGCCATTCTTGCCGGCGCTGGTCAGGGTTCGCCTCGCCCCGCCGCGATCCATCGCGCAGGTGTAGGCGTTGTGGGTGTGGCCCGACACCACGGTCGCGATGGCCGAATCGAGCTTGTCGAGGATCGGCAGGATCGCACCACTGATCCCGTCGCAATCCATCGTGCGATAGGTGTCGGGCGTCTTGCCCCCCTGATGGATCAGCAGCACGATGGCGTCGGCCCCCGCCGCCTTCAGTTGCGGGACAAGCGCATTGGCGGTGGCCACCTCGTCCTCGAACCGCAGCCCGGCGACCCCCGCCGGCGTGACCAGAGTCGCGGTATCCTTCAGCGTCATTCCGACGAACCCGATCCGGACCGGCCCCACCTGGCGGATGGCGGTCGCCGGAAACAGCGTGCTGCCATCGGCGGTTCGGACATTGGCGGCGAGATAATGGAACCGCGCGCCCTTGAACGGCTCGATCCGGCACGGCCGCCGCGATGCGATCGTGCTGACGGTCGCGCAGCCGCCATTCTGGATCCGCAGCAACTCCGCCGCGCCCTTGTCGAATTCATGGTTCCCGACCGCGGCGAGTTCGAGCCCGATCAGGTTCATCGCGTCGATCGACGGCTCGTCGAGGAAGTAGGCCGATTCGAGCGGCGTCGCGCCGATCAAATCGCCCGCCGCGACGGTGATGCTGGCCGGCGTGCGCAATCGCTGGAGCAGCGCCCCCATCTGGGCCACCCCGCCTTGCAGCGGCGCGGTCGTCTTGCCCTCCGCACCGACACTGGTCACCGGTCCCGAGGGCCGCAAATTGCCGTGAAAGTCGTTGAGCGCGAGAATTTGCACCTCGATCGGCGCCGCGGCGACTGGCACAACCGGCGCGATCACGCGCGGTGTCGTCGCGCACCCGGCCATCAGAACCAGTGACACGAACGGCAAAGAACGACGGAACATGCACGCACTCCGGACAGGCAAGACGGGGATTGCGGAGCGACTTAGCGCGCGCCTAGGGACAATACCATGACCGACGACCAACTGATCGCCGCCGCGCGCGCCGCCGCCTTGAAGGCCTATGCGCCTTATTCGAATTTCTCGGTCGGCTGCGCGATCCTCGGCACCAATGGCGAGGTCGTGACCGGCGCCAACATGGAAAACGCCTGCTACCGCTTGGGCGTGTGCGCCGAGATCAGTGCGCTGACCGCCGCTTTGGCCGCCTTCGGGCTCGCCAGCATCGTTCGAATCGCGGTCGCCGGCGGCGACGGCTCGGGCACCGAGCTGACCGGCAAACGTCCCGTCACCCCGTGCGGCGGCTGCCGCCAGTCGATCCTCGAAGCCGCCCAATTGTCGGGCCGCGACGTCGACATAGTGTGTGCCAGCGGCGACGGCACCTGCCGCGAGCAGCACCACATCAGCGCCCTCATCCCCCACGGCTTTGGGCCTGATAGTTTGCAGGACGCGGGATGAACGCGGTCGCGCTGCTCGCTGGACTTGTCCAGGCGGCGACCGCACCCCCGTCGGCGGCGATCGACCTTGCTGCGCCGAGGCGCTGCACGGAGGCGTCGATCTACAATGACGAAGTAGTCGTGTGCGGGCGCCGCGACTCAGGGCGCAGTCCTTACCGGCTTCCGCTCCCCGGCCCCGACCAGTCCGCCCGCGCCAAGGCCGAAATCAGCTTCGGCGATCGGATCGGGCTCGCCGCCGAGACCGAAAACGCCAACGTCGGCGGGCGGCCGTCGAACCGCGCAATGCTTCGCCTCAAGATCAAATTCTGACGCGCCGTCAGGCGAGTTTAATCTCTTTGAGCCGCTCCAGCAGATAATCGTGGCTCGCGATCGGGGGCCATTTCGGCGCCTCGCCCTCGGCCATGGTTCCGGGCAGCGCCTCGATCACGAAGTCGGGGCGGAAGTGGAGGAAGAAGGGCATCGAGTAGCGCGCGTGGCTGGCGCGGTCGGGCGCCGGATTGACGACGCGGTGGCTGGTCGAGCGCAACCGCCCATTAGTCAGCCGCTGGAGCATGTCGCCGATATTGACCACCAGCTCGCCCGGCTTGGGGCTGACCGGCAGCCAGCGCCCGTCGCGGGTCTTCAATTCGAGCCCGGCTTCCTCGGCGCCGATCAGCAGCGTGATGGTGTTGATGTCCTCATGGGCCCCGGCGCGGATATGCTGGCCGGTCGCTTCCTTCTGCGGCGGGTAATGGAGCAGCCGCATGACGCTGTTGCCGTCGCGCACGGTGTCGGCGAAATAGTCCTCGGCGACCCCGAGGTAGCGCGCGATCGCGGCGAGGATCTTCAACCCCGCGGCGTCGAATGCGTCGTAGAGTTCGAGGAAGGTGGCGCGAAACTCGTCGACTTCGGCGGGCCACACATTGTCGCCCATGACGTCGCGATAGCGGTGCCCGGCGGCAAGCTCGCGCCCGACGTGCCAAAATTCCTTCAAGTCGTGCGCCTGCGCGCCCTTGGCGGTCTCGACCCCGAACGCGGTGTAGCCGCGCGCGCCGCCCCCGCCGGGGATAAGGTAGGAACGCTTGACCGCCTCGGGCAATGCGAAGAACGCTTTGGCCCTGTCTTCGGCGCGCTCGATCAGCTCCTGCGAAAGGCCGTGGTCGCGGACGATGGCGAAGCCATATTCCTCGAAGCTCGCGCCAAGCTCGTGCGCGAAGGCGGCGGGGTCGCGGTCGGCGTCGGTCAGCGAGACCGAGGCGACGCTGTCGGAGGTGAGGATGTCAGTCATGCGTTTTCCATACGTTATCGAGTCGATTTCGTCATCCCGGGCTTGACCCGGGATCCACCTCCTTCTGGCGTAGCCAAGGCAGGTAGACCCCGGCTCAGGGCCGCGGTGACGTCTGTGCTAGGCCAGCATCAGCCCCGCCAGCGCGGCGCTCATCAAATTGGCGAGGCTCCCCGCCAGCAACGCGCGCAGGCCGAGCCGCGCGATTACCGGGCGCTGGTTGGGGGCAAGGTTGCCCGTCACCGCCATCTGGATCGCGATCGAGCTGAAGTTGGCGAACCCGCACAAGGCAAAGGTGACGATCGCGCGGCTGCGTTCGCTCAGGATCGCCGCCGGCCCGCTGGCATTGCCAAGCTCGATGAAGGCGACAAATTCGTTGAGCACGATCTTGGTCCCGAACAGCCCGCCGGCGACCCCGGCCTCGTTCCACGGCACCCCGATGAGGTACATCACCGGCGCGAACAACGCCCCGACCGCGCCCTGGAAGCTCCATCCCGGCAAACCGAGCAGGTTGCCGAGCCCGCCGAGCAGGCCGTTGGCGAGCGCGACGAGCGCGACGAACGCCAGCACCATCGCCCCGACCGCGACCGCCAGCTTGACCCCGGTCTGGGCCCCTTGCGCGGCGGCCATGATGATGTTGGCCGGGCGCTCGCCCTCCTCGAAGGTATCGACCTCGATCTGGTCCTCGGGCGCGACCGTCACCGCCCCGCCCTCGAGCGGCAGTTCGCCGGGTGCAATGGGCTCGTCGGGCATCAGCAGCTTGGCCATCAGGATGCCGCCCGGCGCCGACATGAACGCGGCGGCGAGCAGGAAGGGCAAATAATTCGCCCCGAGCAGCCCGGCATAAGCGGCAAGGATCGTCCCCGCGACGCCGGCCATCCCGACCGTCATCAACGTGAACAAGTGGCTCGGCGCCAGTGCCGCCAGATAAGGCCGCACCACAAGCGGGCTTTCGGACTGGCCGACGAAGATGTTGGCCGCCGCGCCGAGGCTCTCGACCCGGCTGATCCCCGTCACCCAGCCAATCGCGCCGCCGACCCAGCGCACGACGCGTTGCATGATCCCGACATGATAGAGGATCGCGATGAAGCTGGCGAAAAAGATGATCACCGGCAGCGCACCCAGAGCAAAGGTGTTGGCGAGCGGGTTCTTGGCGCTCGGACCGAACAGGAATTCGGTGCCCTTGCCGGCATAACCGAGCAAGTCGGCGACGCCGTTCGACAAGCCCTGGATGATCGCGCGCCCGGGGTCGGTGCGCAGGACGAGAAAGGCGATGATCGCCTGGAGCGCGAACGCCGCCCCGACCACGCGCAGGCGGATCGCCCGCCGGTTGGTCGAGAACAGCACCGCGATAAGCACGATCACGGCAACGCCGATGATCCCGAGCCAATAAGAATTCATGACGGACGTCCCTCCCCCGGACGTGTCTCTACCAGACCATCCCTTGTGCCGCGCTTTTGACGCCCGCGTCCAGTAGGTCGATCGCCTCGCCCGGCGTGTCGGCCTTGAGCAATTGCCCGCGCCTCGCCGCGCTCAGGAAGCCGCTGTCGCGGACATGGTCCATGAAGCCGTCGAGCCCATCCCAGAAGCCGTTCACGTTGAGCAGGCAGAAC
>CAXSCF010000030.1:0-25653 GCA_964235815.1 uncultured Sphingomicrobium sp. | reverse complement strand
GGCGATCTGGCCAAGGCGCTGTTCGCGTTCGACGGGATCGTCGGCAATTTCGCCTCGCCCTACACGCCGGGGACGGCCTATGTCCTGCTGCATCATCTGTTCGGCGAGGCCGCCGGGGTGCCCGGCGCATGGGGTCACGCGATCGGCGGGATGGGGTCGATCACCCAGGCGATGGCGCGGGCGTGCCGCGAGGCCGGGGTCGACATCGTGCTCGGCGCGCCGGTCAGCGAAGTGGTCGTCGAAAAGGGCCGCGCGGCCGGCGTCGTGGCGCAGGGCAAGACGTGGAAGGCGGCGCGGATCGCGGCCGCGGTCAATCCCAAATTGCTGTTCGACCGGCTCATTCCCAAGGGTGCGGTGAGCCACCAGGTGGCGCAGCACATGGCGCACTGGGGGTGCGAGAGCGCGACCTTCCGGATGAACGTCGCGCTCGACAAATTGCCCAATTTTCCGTCGTTTCCGGGGCGTGGCGATCACCTCACCGCAGGAATCATCGTCGCTCCGTCGATGGAATACATGCACCGCGCGCATGCCGAGGCGGCGCTCAACGGCTGGTCGTCGCAGCCGGTGGTCGAGATGCTCATTCCCTCGACCCTCGACCCGAGCCTGGCGCCCAAGGGCAAGCATGTCGCGTCGCTGTTTTGCCAGCACTTCCGCTACCGGCTCCCCGACGGGCGCAGCTGGGACGATGCGCGCGAGGACGCCGCCGACACCGTCATCGCCACGGTCGAGGCGCATGCCCCGGGGTTCGCCAAGTCGGTCATCGCGCGCCAGATCCACTCGCCGCTCGACCTCGAGCGCCGCTTCGGGCTGATCGGGGGCGATATCTTTCACGGCAAGATGGGGCTCGACCAATTGTTCAGCGCGCGGCCGATGCTGGGCGCCGCCAATTACCGCATGCCGCTGCCGGGGCTGTATCTGTGCGGATCGGGGGCGCATCCCGGCGGCGGGGTGACGGGGGCGCCGGGGCATAATGCGGCGCAGGCGATCTTCGCCGATGCGCGGCCCGGCTGGTGGCAAAGGGGACGGGGCCGATGAAGCCGCTCGAGGGAATTCGCGTGCTCGACCTGAGCCGCGTGCTGGCGGGTCCGTGGGCGACTCAGGCGCTGGCCGACCTCGGCGCCGACGTGATCAAGGTCGAGCAGCCGGGGCAGGGCGACGACACGCGCCACTGGGGGCCGCCGTGGCATGAGCTTGGCGAGGAGCGCGTCGCGGCTTACTTCCTCGCCGCCAATCGTGGCAAGCGCTCGGTGGCGATCGACTTTGCGACTGAAGAGGGCGCCGCGCTCGTGCGGCGGATGGCGGCCAGCGCCGATGTCGTGGTGGAGAATTTCAAGGTCGGGGGGCTGCGCAAATTCGGGCTCGACGCGGCCAGCCTGCGCGCCGCCGACCCGCGGCTGATCTACGCCTCGATCACCGGATTCGGGCAGGACGGACCTTATGCGGGGCGCGCCGGCTACGACTACATCATCCAGGGGATGGGCGGGCTGATGAGCCTGACCGGCCTCCCCGATGGCGAGCCGGGGGGCGGACCGATGCGCGTCGGGGTCGCCGTCGCCGATTTGTTCACGGGGATGTACACCGCGCAGGCGATCCTCGCCGCGCTCGTCCGCCGCGGGGTGAGCGGCGAGGGCGCGACGATCGATATGGCTTTGTTCGACACACAATTGGCGGTGCTCGCCAACCAGGCGAGCAATGCGCTGGTCAGCGGGGACGACCCGCGGCGGCAAGGCGCCGGGCATCCCAACATCGTCCCCTACCAGCCGTTCGCGGCGAGCGATCAGCCGCTCATCATCGCGGTCGGGAACGATCGTCAGTTCGCAAAGCTGGCGCGCATCCTTGGGCGTGCCGAATGGGCCGACGACCAGCGCTTTGCCACCAACGCCGCGCGGGTCGGGGCGCGCGACGTGCTGGTGCCGATGATCGCCGCCCTGATCGCCCAGCGACCGGCGGCCGAGTGGCTCGAGCGGTTCGAGCCCGCCGGGATCCCGGCCGGGCCGATCAACAGCGTGCTTCAGGCGCTGGCCGATCCGCAGGCGGTGTTTCGCGGGGCGAGGATCCGCGCCGGCGGCGGGGCGCTGGGCGAGGTGCCGATGGTCGGCTCGCCGATCCGGCTCGACGGCGAACGGATCGATGCGCCCTTGCCGCCGCCCGCGCTGGGCGAGCATCGCGACCTGCTCCGCGAGTGGGTCGATGCGTCGGAACTGGCGCGGCTCACGGCGGCGGGCATTGTCGGCTAGTCGAGGCTTTCGTCCTTGTAACGGGTTTCGATAAAGCGGCCCTGGGTTTCGAACGCGGCAAGGTCGTTGCGGGCGAGCTTGGCGCCAATGTCGTCGAGCGCGGTGCGGCCCGCGGCGAGCGCGTCGACGAGGCGGTCGTCGACGCTCTTGCCCTCGGCGTCATAGTCGCCGCGATAGGCCTTGGGGACGTTGAGATAGCGTTCGACCAGACCCGGCAGATGGGTCGCCATCAGGCGCCGTGCGTCCTGCGCATCGGGGTCGGTGTCGGGGATCCGCGCGAGCGTTTCGCGCAGCGGCTGGAGGTGCTGTCCCAGCTTGTCGATTTCGGCCTGCGCCGGGGCGGGGAGGGCGCGGCGCGAGCGGAAGATGAAGCTGTCGAAGCGGTCGATCATCTCTCCATTGGGGAGGTCGGTGGCAATCGCCGGGGCCGTCGCCACCCCCGCCGCCCCGCCGAAGAACAGCAATATGAACGCCGCGCCGGCAATCGCTACCGCGATCATGAAGCCGATGATCTGCAGCGGCATGACGAACAGCCCGAAGAGCAAGGCGGCGAACAGGATCACGCCGAACGCGATCGTTGCGCGCACCAGCGCCTTTCCGTAGCCGCTCATCTTGCGCTGGCGCTCACGTTGAAAGGCCGATCGGCTCGGCCCCTGGCGCTCGTCGATCGCACGCATCACGCGGTCGGCGCGCGCCAGCACGAGGTCGAACTTGTCGGTGCTCATCGGCTCTCGATCGGCGTGAAGGGCGACGCACTGGATTCGAGCCGGTTCTGCGACACGCCCTCAGCCCGCGCGATATAGCCCTTCGATTTCTCGACTTCATTGCCAAGCGTGTCGACGGTCTGCTTCATGTTGGTCAGCGCCTGAAGCTTGAAGGTGTCGATCTGGTCCATCGTGTCATAGATGTTCTGGAACGCGCGCTGGAGCGTCTCAAGCGGGATCGTCGACGATGCCGCTTGCTCGTGGATCGCCCCAGTCTGGCTCTTGAGCAGCGCCCCGGTAGTGTCGATCATGCTTGCGGTGGTGGTGTTGAGCGCGCTGACCTGCTCGAGCACCAGCCTTTGGTTGGTCATCGCCTGCGCCACGGTGACGGCGGTGCGCAGCGCGGCGACGGTCGTCGTTGACGCGCGATCGACGCCCTTGACCAGCTCGACATTGTTTTTCTTGACCAGGTCGAGCGCCAGATACCCCTGCACCGTGACCGCCATTTGCGTGAGCAGATCGGTGGTCCGCTGGCGGGTGTAGAACAAGGCCGTCTCGCGGATCGACTTGGCCTTGGCGGGCTCGCTCGCGTCGAGCTCGTTGGCCTTGTCCTCAAGGCTCTTGTCAAGCTGTTTCGAGATATGGATCATCTGTTCGAGCTTGTGCATCGTCTTCCACAGGCCGGTGCGCTCGGTATCGATCGCGGCATTGTCCATCAGCAATTCGTCCTTGCCCGAACCCAGGCGGGAAAGGATCGCCGAAATATGCGTCTGGCTGCTGCGATAGCCGTCGAAGTAATTGTTGATGCGGTTGCCGAACGGGATGATGCCCAGGAACTTGCGCTTGGTCATCATCTTGCCGTTGGCGCCCGGGTCGAGCTTCTCGACGGTGCGGCGAAGCTCGGTCAGGTCGGCGCCGATCCCGGTGTCGCTGTCGATCGCCTTGACCGGGCGATCGAGGAAGCGGTTCGACGCCCCCGCGGCTTCGGCGATTTCCTTGCGCCCCATCGCGGTCAGCTGATCGACCTTTTTGCCGAAATCGGGGCTGTTGGCGTCGAGCGCGGCAAGCTCGTCGACGAACTTGGCGACCTTGGCGTCGAGCTCGGTCGTTTCGCTGCCCTTGAGCGGAACCAGCCCCGATGCCTCGGCCGCCGGGAGCGGCTGAAGCGCGTCGGGCGCTTCGAGCTTGATCTTGGTCGCGGTTGCCGGATCAGTGGCCATAGTCATCATCCTCTTCGTCCCTGTTGCGCGATAAGTGGACGCCGGGCCGCGCCCGCGCAAGAGGCAAGCTGTATTATAAGGGTAAGACGCCGCGCGGCAAGCGCGGACGCCTCGATCGTGGTTGGCGCGACATTAACCAGGGCATGCAACGGTTCGCTTACCGTGTCCCGGCTAAAGCAGTGCCAACCGAGACACGAAAGAGGTTGGCGATGATCAAACAGGCGTTCAAACGACTGTGGAGTGACAGGAGTGGCAACATCCTCGTCATTGCTGGCGCGGCCCTGCCTTTATTCGTCGGCGCGGCGGGTCTGGCGACCGATACCATTCAGTGGACGTTGTGGAAGCGGCAGCTGCAGCGCGCCGCCGACAGTGCGGCGATTGCCGGGGTCTATAATCGCGAAAGCGAGGGCAATGCGACCACCTATGCGGGCGCCGCCGTCGATCACGACCTCTTGCTCAACCGCCACATGGCCCCCAGCATGTCGACCCCGCCGACGGTGACCTTTCCCGCCGACACCGGGGTGATGACCAATCAGGTCCAGGTGGTGCTGACCGTCCAGCAACGCCTGCCGTTCAGCGCCATGTTCCTCGCCACTCCGCCGACAATCACTGCAACGGCGCGCGCGGCGAGCCTGCCGGGGGGCGGCGAGGCGTGCATGCAGGCGCGCGAAACGACCGCGACTACCGGGTTGGAATTCAGCGGAACGACCGACATCGTCATGCCCGACTGCGATTTGTTCAGCAATTCGTCCGGCGCCAATACTTCGGTCGCGAAGGGCAATTCAAAGGTGATCGCCAACACGGTCGGCGGCGTAGGCGGAATTCAGAAGTCGAGCAATTTTACGGTGACAGCTTACCGGCCCTATTCACCGCCCATGGCGGATCCGCTTGCCGCCATCGAACCGGTCCCGGCAGACATGGTCTGCGCAACCGGATCGGCAAAGACGCTCGGCCCAAGCACCGACTTTGCCTCACTGCCTCTCGGCACCAATTGCTTCTCTTCATTGGACGTCAATTCCAACACGGTGCTGAACATCCCGGACAATTTCGGTCCGATTTATATCAATGGTGGCGATGCCACGATCCAGGGGACATTCCAGTGCAACGGCTGCACGATCGTTTTGACCAACAAGACTTCGGCAAGTCCGATCGGCAATATCAAGAGTA
This sequence comes from uncultured Sphingomicrobium sp., assembly GCA_964235815.1. Taxonomy (GTDB): domain Bacteria; phylum Pseudomonadota; class Alphaproteobacteria; order Sphingomonadales; family Sphingomonadaceae; genus Sphingomicrobium. The sequence goes on along the minus strand of CAXSCF010000030.1, from coordinate 20,325 downwards.
ACGGCAATTCGAACGCAAAAATAAACATCGTTGCGCCAACGACAGGCAAGTTTCTTGGGGTCGCCATCTATCAGGACCGCCGCGCGACGGACTGCAGCAACTGCAACAAGATCAACGGCAACAATGCTTCCATCATCACCGGGGCGATCTATTTTCCCAGCCAGGAGCTCGACTATAACGGGAATGGGACCGACGACGCGACGTGCACATTGTTCATTGCGCGGCGGATCAAGTTCACCGGCAACAGCTCGACGAGCAACAAGTTCAAGAGACTGTCCTTATGCTATCCCACCGGGCCAACGGGCGCGGCTGGCCGCATGGTGAGGCTGGTCGGATGAGGACCATCTTCCGCCGCATGGGCAGCGACGAGCGTGGCGCCGCCTTGATCGAACTCGCGCTGGTCGCGCCGATGGTGGCGTTGATGGTGGTCGGGATCGTCGACCTCAGCAACGCCTTCAGCCGCAAGCTGGCGCTCGAGCAAGGAGCACAGCGCGCGATCGAAAAGATCATGCAGACCACCGAGGACAATTCGGTCGAGGGGACGCTGAAGACCGAGGCCGTGTGCCAGGTCAACGGCATCAACACCGCCGACGGCACGTGCAAGACCAGTCCAATCACCGACGCCGATGTCACGGTCACGTGGCGTCTGGAATGCGTCGATGCCACGAGCCGGGCCATCACAAGCCAGCAAACGAGCACCGATGCCGAAGCGTTCGATAAATTGACCTGTTCTGCGACGAGCAAGGAAATCAAATACATCGAGATCGCGGTCAAGGACCGATACACTCCGATGTTCCCGATCCGCTTCGGCGCTTCGACCAACGACGGCAATTATGCGATTTCGGCGACTGCAGGGATGCGCACCCAATGACGATCTTCCGCTCCATCGCTCGCGAAGAGCGCGGCGTCGCCACGATCGAGATGGCGTTCGCACTCCCCGTGCTGATCATCATGATCTGGATGTTCGTCCAGCTTGCCCAGGTCTATCGCGCGATGGCTGGCATCCAGCAGGCGCTGGGCGAGGGCGCGCGTTATGCGACGCTATGTCTCAACCCTTCGACCTCGGGCTGCACGGCCCCGCCCCCGGTTACCGACTTGGGTTCGACGAAAAGCATCAAAAACAAGATCATCGATACGGTATACGGGATCGGACCGGGCACCTTTACCATCGACGACCCCGTTCTGAGCACTTCGAAGCTCTATTATGACCTCAAGGTCAATTATACACAGCCGACGACCCTGCTGCTCCTTCCCGGACCGACGGTCGTTGTGAGCCGGTCGAAACGGGTGTGGGTCGCCGCGACCTGACAGCGGCGATCAGTGGCGTTTGGCGAAGAAGGCGGCAATTGCTTGCTTGACCTCGTCCGACGTCAAACGCTCGCCGAAATGGCCGTTCTCGAGCTCCATCCGCTCGAGCACCTCGTCGCGGTCCGCGCGGCGGAGCAGCTTCTGGGTTAATCGCAGCGCCTCGGCCGGCTTGGCTAGCAGCGCGGCGACCATGCGATCGAGCGCAGTGCCGAGCTCGCCGGCCGCCACGACGTGGCTGACAATGCCCATCGCCAGCGCCTCGTCGGCGCCGAACGGCTCGCCCAGCAGCAGGTGGCGCGCGGCGGCCCGCCGCCCCGACAGGCGCGGCATGATGAGCGAGCTGGCCGCTTCGGGAACCAGCCCCAGATCGACGAACGGCATGACCATCCGGCAGCCCTGTTCGGCGATTACCAGGTCGCAGTGCAGCAGCATCGTCGTCCCGATCCCGACCGCATTGCCATGCACCGCCGCGACCAGCGGAATGTCGTTGTTGGCAAGCGCGCGCAGCAGCCGCCACACGGGGATGTCGGCGCCGCTTCCCGGTGCCGGCATTTCCTTGAGGAAATCACCAAGGTCGTTGCCGCCGGTAAAACCCTCGCCCTGACCCTCGAGCGTGATGAGCCGGATCGCGGGATCGGTGGCCGCGCCGGATATGGCATCGGCCAGGGCCGCATACATTGCGACGGTAATCGCGTTGCGCCGCTCGGGGCGGGCCAGCGTCAGCGCCAGGCGACCGCCCTCACGCTCGATCAAAATATGTTCGCTCATTTGCACCTCGCCTGGTGGAATCGGGTGACCTTCAGTGGCCCGTCCGCTAGTGAAGGGCAAATCCGCCGCAAGCCGTAGGGACCGATTGCCATGAAATTCTTCGCCGATACCGCCGACATCTCCGATATCCGCGCGCTGGCCGACAGCGGGCTGCTCGATGGCGTCACCACCAACCCGTCGCTGATCGCGAAATCGGGGCGCGATTTTGTCGAGGTGGTGCGCGAGATCAGCTCGGTCTGCCCCGGCCCCGTCTCGGCCGAGGTCGTCGCGCTCGATTATGAAACGATGATGAAGGAGGCCCAGGTCCTGCGCAAGGTGGCCGACAATATCGCCGTCAAGGTGCCGCTGACCCCCGACGGCCTGCGCGCGTGCAAGGCGCTGACCGACGACGGGTCGATGGTCAATGTCACCTTGTGCTTCTCGGCCAATCAGGCGCTGCTCGCGGCCAAGGCCGGGGCGACCTTCGTCTCGCCGTTCGTCGGGCGCCTCGACGATGTCGGCTATCCGGGGATGGAACTGATCTCCGACATTCGCCTGATCTATGACAATTACGACTTTGCCACCCAGATCCTCGTCGCGAGCGTGCGGAGCGCGATCCATGTCCATGAAGCGGCCAAGATCGGCGCCGACGTGATGACCGCGCCCCCGGCGATCATCTGGCAGATGTTCAAGCATCCGCTGACCGAAAGCGGGATCGCCGGCTTCCTCAAGGACTGGAAGGCGACCGGGCAAAAGATCGGCTGATCCGACGTCCGCAAGGGCGGCGATCGGGATCACTGGAAATTAACCTGGTCGTGGCATCACCTTGATCATGGCCCGGGTGATCCAATTCGAAGAGCGCGCCGTCGCGACCCTCCGCCAGCGGCTTGGCGTCGCCGAACTGGCGCGGGCCGACCTCGCCGCCTTTGCGCGGGGGCATTCGGGCGCGGTCGCGACAATCCACTCGGCGGTGCTCGCCGCGCTCGAGGCCGATCATTTCGATGCGCTTGTCGCGGTGGTCACGGGGCAGTGGCCGGCGATGCTCGGTCTCGATTGTGTCGCGATCGCATTGCTCGTCGGCGAACAGGGGTTCCGGATCGACTCGCACGGCGTCACGCGCTGCGAACCGGCCCTGATCGCGCGGGCCGGCGCCAAGGTCGGAGACGTCGCCTTGCGTTCGGTCAGCCGCGGTCACCCCTTGTTCGGGCATGCCGCGGGATGGGTGCGGGCCGAGGCGCTGGTCGCGCTGGAAGCGACCGCTCCGGATCCGCGCGGCCTGCTGTTGCTCGGGCAGGCCGGCGCCGCCCCCGCGCCATCGGATGAGGGCCGTCAATTGTTGCAGTTCCTAGGCGCCTCGCTCGGCGCTATGCTGCGGCGGTGGGCGAGGGACAGCTAGACCAGGCGGCCGAGAGGCAGGATCCGGCGAGTGCGCTGGCGGCGCGCTGGTCGCGCCATCTGTCGTTCGACCGGCGGCGCTCGACGCACACCGTGCGCGCTTATGTCGCCACGGCCCATCGCCTGATCGGGTTTCTGGCCCGCTATCGCGGCGAGGCGGTCGGGCGCTATGGCCTGATGAACCTGGCGGCCGTCGACCTGCGCGCGTTTTTGGCTGATCGCCGCGCCGACGGGCTGGGGCCGTCGTCGGCCGCCCGCGAAATGTCCGCCGTGCGCGCCTTTTTGCGATTCGCCGCCGAGGAGGAAGGCAATTTGCCCCAGCTTCCGCGGACCCGCACGCCCAGGCGCCCGCGCACCTTGCCGCGCCCGGCGAGCCCGACCGATGCGCTGGCCTTGGCCGAGGAAGCCAATGACCATGCCAGCGTGCCGTGGATCGGGGCGCGCGACCTCGCTATCCTGCTCTTGCTCTACGGATCGGGGCTGCGGGTCGGCGAAGCGCTGTCGCTGCGGGCGCGGGTGCTTCCATTCGGGCAGGCGCTGCGCGTCACCGGCAAGCGCAACAAGACCCGCGTCGTCCCCGTCCTGCCCGCCGTGCGCGATGCCGTGGCGGCCTATGTCGCGGCCTGTCCGTGGCCGCTCACGGGGGATGTGCCGTTGTTCGTCGGGGCGAAGGGCGGCCCGCTTAATCCGGACCTCGTGCGCCGCGCGGTGCGCACCGCGCGGGTGTCGCTCGGGCTCGCCGACAGCGTCACGCCGCACGCACTGCGACACAGTTTCGCGACGCATCTGCTCGCCGGGGGCGCCGACCTGCGTTCTCTCCAGGAGCTGCTGGGTCATGCCAGCCTGTCGTCGACCCAAATCTATACCGAAGTCGATGCCGCGCGGCTGCTCGACGTCTACCGCCACGCGCATCCTCGCGCCCGCTGAGCTAGAGCGAGGTGAGGTCGGGCTCGCCTTCGGCCGGGTCGGAGTCGCGGTGGGTCCACACACGATAGATATAGCCCGCCACCAAAGCGATCAGGATGACGTTGGAAATCGGCCCGAGCAGTTCGTTGATATGTTCGTAGCGCTGCCCCATCTTGAAACCGGCATAGGCCAGTGCGGCGGTCCAGCCGGCGGTGCCGATGGTCGATGCGATGAAGAAGCTCTTGAAGCGCATCTTGAGCAGGCCGGCGGGAACCGAAACGAGACTTCGCACGGTCGGCACGATGCGGCCGAGGAAAACGAACATCGTGCCATATCTGGCAAACCAGCGTTCGGCCCTGACGACTTCGCCCCAGTTCATCGTAATCCACCGGCCGTAGCGCAGGATGATCGGCTTCAGCCGCATGATGCCGAGCGCGCGCGCCGCGAGATACCAGAAGATATTGCCGAGCATCGCCCCGGTGGTTCCCGCCGCAATGACCCAGCCGAGGCTGAGCTTGCCCTGTCCCGCCGCGACCCCCGCGATCGACATGATCACTTCGGACGGGATCGGCGGAAATACGGTTTCGAGGAACATCAGGAAGCCCACGCCCAAATAGCCCGATTGTTCGATCAGGCGGACGATCCAGTCGCTCACGCTTGAATTCCTTGGCGCTTCACCTTGGCTTCGATCGCGTCCCAGATCAGGCCCGGAGTGTCGCTGCCGTTAAAGGCATCGATCGCGACAATCCCGGTCGGCGAGGTGACGTTGATTTCGGTCAGATGGCCGCCGATCACGTCGATCCCGACGAACAACAGCCCACGCGCCTTGAGCTCGGGGGCGAGCGCGGCGCAGATTTCGCGCTCTCGGTCGGTCAGCTCGGTGGCGTGGGCCGATCCCCCCGCGGCGAGGTTGGAGCGGAATTCGCCCGCGCCGGGAACGCGGTTGATCGCACCGGCGACCTCGCCGTCGACGAGAACGATGCGCTTGTCACCTTCGGCCACCGCAGGGAGGAATGCCTGGGCGATGAACGGCTCCCTAAAAATCGACCCGAACAGGTCGGTCAGCGCGGTCAAATTGGTGCCGTCACGGCCAATCCGGAAGACTCCTTCGCCAGCCTTGCCGTGAAGCGGCTTGATGACGATCTCGCCATGCCGCGCGTGGAAGCCGCGCACCTCGGCGAGCGAGCGCGTGACCAGCGTCGGCGGCATGAAGCGCGCAAAGTCGAGCACGAACAATTTCTCGGGGGCGTCGCGGACGCTGCGCGGATCGTTGACGACCAGCGTCTCGCCGGCGATCCGCTCGAGCAAATAGGTGGCGGTAATATAGCCGATGTCGAACGGCGGGTCCTGTCGCATCAGCACGACATCGACGTCGCGGCCAAGGTCGATCGGGGCCGGGTCGGCGGCGGTGAAATGGTCGCCCGCGACCTTTTGCACGGTGACTTCGCGCGCCATCGCCCGCACCCTGCCATCCTCATAAGTCAGGGCCTCGGCGGCATGATGGAACAGCCGATGGCCGCGCGCCTGCGCGCTGAGCATCAACGCAAAGGTCGAATCGCCGGCAATGCCGACGGCTTCGAGCGGGTCCATTTGTACGGCAATCGTGAGGCTCATAGGCCATGCCGCCTAGGCGAGTGATCGGGGTTTGTCACCCGCTCCACACATTGGGCAAATGGCGCGGGAGCCGCCCGGGCACCAAATAGATGGCGTCGATCCGAATCATGTCTCCCGGCCGCACGTAGCGAACCGCGAGGCGCTCGGCGGCGACCGCGACGCGGCGCAGGCGATAGGCATCGAGCGACCACGCCGCCGCCTCGGCGGTGTGGCGCTGCTTGACTTCGACGAACGCCACCACTTTTCCGCGCCGCGCGACAAGGTCGACTTCGCCTCCGGGGACCCGCGCGCGCTGCGCCAGGATCGACCAGCCGTGAAGCCGCAGCCACCAGGCGGCGATCGTCTCGGCGCGGCGGCCGCGTTGCTCGGCGGCGCGATGCTTCATACTTCGGCGAGGATCAGCGCGCGGGCGTAGACGCGCTTTTTGGGAACGCCGAGCGCGACGGCGACCTCGGCTGCGGCGCGCGACGGCGATAGGCGGGCGAGGGCCTCGACCAGAGCGGCGTCGATCGCCGCTTCGCTGACCGCCCCTGGCTCGGGCGGGGGGCCGACGACGATCACGATTTCGCCCTTGGGCGGAACGTCGGCGTAGCGCGCCGCGAGCTCGGTCAGCGTCCCGGTGACGCATTCCTCGTGCAGCTTCGTGATTTCGCGCACGACCGCGGCCTGGCGGGGCCCGAGGCCATCGCCGAGCGCGGCGAGAGTCTCCGCCAACCGCGGGCCGCTTTCGTAGAGGACGAGGCTGGCGCGCAGCGTGGCGACCTCGGCGATGCTTCCGCTCCGCGCCTTGGCCTTGCTCGACAGGAAACCGATGAACAGGAAGCGGTCGGTCGGCAGCCCGGCAAGCGTCAGCGCGGCGATCGCTGCACACGGTCCGGGGAGGGTGTGGATGGCCACTCCAGCGGCGCGCGCGGCGCGGATCAGCTTGTAGCCCGGATCGGAAATGAGCGGCGTGCCGGCGTCGCTGACCAGCGCAATCGCCTTGACCGAGGCTTCGGCCAGGATGCGCTGGCGAAGCGCGTCGTCGCTATGGTCGTGATAAGCGGTCATCGGCGCCTTGGCGCCGAGGTGGGCGAGCAATTTGGCGGTGACTCGCTTGTCCTCGGCGAGGATGCGGTCGACCGCGCACAGCACCGCCGCGGCGCGCGCGGTGACGTCACCGAGATTGCCGATCGGGGTGGCGACGATATACAGGCCGGGGGCAAGAGGCTGGATCATTGGAGACGCATCGCATGGCATTATCGACCCACCATCGGCAAGCGCGGCGACATTGGCTGCTGGGCGTGCTGGGCGCGACGATCGTCCTCGCGGGCTGTCAGACGAGCCGTCCCGGGCCGGTCGTCGTCGGGCCGCGGCCCGCGCCCGACGTGCCGATCGTCCCGATCGAGCGCGCGCGCAACCTTGTCGCGCTGATCGTGCCGACGACCGGCGGCGACGCGGCAATCGGCCAATCGATCGCCAATGCCGCCAATCTCGCGCACAGCGACAGCGGCGACCGCAGCTTGCGGTTGACGGTCTACGACAGCGCCGGTGCCGGGGGCGCGGCCGGAGCGGCGCGACGCGCGATCGCCGACGGCAACCGGTTGATCCTCGGGCCGCTCCTGGCCGAGGATGTCCGCGCGGCGGCCCCGATCGCGCGCCGCGCCGGGGTGCCGGTGGTGGCCTTTTCCAACGATCAGGGCGTTGCCGGCAACGGGGTCTACATCATGGGCTTCACCCCCGATCAGTCGATCGACCGCGTGGTCGGTTTCGCCCATGCCAGCGGGCGCGGCAATTTCGCCGCGCTCGTGCCAAGCGGGCTGTACGGCGAGCGCGCGACGCAGGCGATGCTCGCCGCGGTGCGGCGCTCGGGCGGGCGGATCACCCTTGTCGAACATTACGACCGCTCGCCGGCGTCGGTCAAAGCCGCCGCGACCCGGCTTCGCTCGAAGGGCAATTTCGACGCCGTGCTGATCGCCGATGCGGCGCGGATCGCGGCGGTCGCGGCGCCGGCGCTACCCCGTGCGGCGAAATATCTCGGGACCGAATTATGGGCATCGGACAAGACGCTGGGCAAGACACCGGCGCTGCGTGGGGCATGGTTCGCCGCCGCTCCCGATGGGCGCTTCAATCAGCTCAGCGTGCGGTACCGGACGCAATACGGTCGCTCGCCCTATCGGCTGGCCAGCCTTGGCTATGATGCCATGCTGCTGGCGGTGCGCAGCTCGCGCAACTGGCCGGTCGGGCGGCCGTTTCCAGCGCGCGGGCTGACCGACAAGGACGGGTTTGCCGGGGTCGACGGCAATTTTCGCTTCGGCCGCGACGGGGTGGCCGAGCGGCTGCTCGAAGTGCGCCAGGTCGGGGCGGCGGGAACGACGGTCGTGTCACCAGCGGGGCGCACCTTTTAGGTGGCGATCTCGGCCAGGATCGAATCGAGCAGCAAGCGCCCGGCGAGCGTGGTGCGGAGGATCGGCCCGTCTTGTTGAAGCAGGCCGTGGCCGATCAGCCGGGCGACCGCGGCGGGATCGACCAGTCGATCGGCGCCAAGCCTTGCGGCGAGCGCGGCGGGGTCGATCCCCTCGGCCAGCCGCAGCCCCATGACGAGCGCCTCCTGCGCGGCTTCGGCGCTGGTGAGCGCGGCTTCCTCGACCAGCCCGTGGCGGTTGCGGTCGACCGCGGCGAGAAAGTTTTCGGGCTTCCTGTGGCGCACGGTGCGCAGCCCTTGGCGGCGGCCGTGCGCGCCAGGACCGACCCCGGCATAATCGCCATATCGCCAGTAAGTCAGGTTGTGGCGGCTCTCGGCGCCCCGGCGGGCGTGGTTGGAGATTTCGTAGGCCGGGATCCCGGCGGCGGCGGTGCGCGCCTGGGTCAGTTCGAACAGGCCTGCCGAAGTGTCGAGGTCGAGCGGCTCGAAATCATTGCGCGCGACCATCGTCGCGAAGCGCGTTCCGGGCTCGATCGTCAATTGATACAGCGACAGATGCTCGGTGCCGAGCCCGATGGCGCGGTCGAGCGTGGCCGACCAGCGCGCCTCGTCGTCGCCGGGCAGCGCGTAGATGAGGTCGAAGCTGACGCGATCGACCGCGCTTTGCGCCGCGGCGAGCGCGCGCTGTCCTTCATTTGCGTTGTGGGCGCGGCCGAGGAAGGCGAGGCTGGCATTGTCGAAGCTTTGCAGGCCAAGGCTGATGCGATTGACACCAGCGCTGGCGAGGTCGGCGAAGTTGCCCGCCTCGGCGCTATTGGGGTTGGCCTCGAGCGTGATCTCGAGGTCGTCTGCGGCGCGCCAGTGCGCGCGCGCCGCGGCGATCACCGCCTCGACCGTGGCGGGCGGCATCAGCGACGGGGTGCCGCCACCAAAGAAGATCGAGCTCAGCCTGCGCCCGGGGAGCAGCGCGGCTTCGTAGGCCAGGTCTGCAAGCAAGGCGTCGCGCCACGCCGCCTGATCGACGCTGTCGCGGACATGGCTGTTGAAATCGCAATAAGGGCATTTCGACAGACAGAACGGCCAGTGGACGTAGAGGGCGAAATTCCCCTCCCCTGAAGGGGAGGGGATCACCTCAGCGCTTCCACCAGTTTCGCAAATGCGCGCGCGCGGTGGCTGACGGCGTGCTTCTCGGCCGCAGAAACCTCGCCGAAGGTGCGGGTGTCGCCCGCCGAGACGAACATCGCGTCATAACCGAAGCCGTTGCCGCCGCGCGGCGGCCACACCAAGGTCCCGTGGACCTTGCCCTCGAAGCTCTCGATGCTGCCGTCGGGCCACGCCAGCGACAAAGCGCAGACGAAGTGCGCGTCGTGCCCGGCGTCGGGGCCGGCGGCCTCGGTCGCCTGCCACACGCGCTCCATCGCGCGACCGAAGTCGCGCGTGCCCGCTTCGTCCTCGGCCCAGCGCGCCGAGTGGATCCCGGGCTTGCCGTGCAGCGCATCGACCGCCAGCCCGCTGTCGTCGGCGAGCGCGGGCAGGCCCGACAAGTCGGCGCTGGCGCGGGCCTTGAGCTCGGCATTGTCGACGAAGGTGACGCCGGTTTCCTCGGGCTCGGGGAGGTCGAGCTCGGCGGCGCCGAGGCACTCGATCCCGAACGGGGCGAGCAAATCGCGGATTTCGCTCAGCTTGCCGTCATTGTGCGTGGCGATGACCAGCCTGGGGCCGATCGCCTTCACGCCTTGATCTCCTGGGGCCGCGCCGCCTTCAATTGCTCGCGAAAGATGTCGGTGCAGCCGATCCTGGCGAGACGGAGCAGGCGCAGCAGGCCTTCCTCGTCGAAGGTCGCGCCCTCGGCGGTGAGTTGCGCCTCGACGATCGCGCCGTCGCCGGTAAGGACGAAATTGCCGTCCGAATGGGCGTTCGAATCCTCGATATAATCAAGGTCGAGCACCGGAGTGCCCTGATAAATGCCGCATGACACCGCGGCAACTTGGGTGGTGATCGGGTCTTCGGATATCGCGCCCGCTGCCATCAACTTGTCGACCGCGATGCGAAGCGCGACCCACGCCCCCGAGATCGAGGCAGTGCGGGTCCCGCCATCGGCCTGGATGACATCGCAGTCGACGGTGATCTGGCGCTCGCCGAGCTTCTTCAAGTCGACCACGGCGCGCAGCGAACGCCCGATCAGGCGCTGGATTTCCTGAGTCCGGCCCGATTGCTTGCCCTTGGCCGCCTCGCGATTGCCCCGCGTGTGCGTGGCGCGCGGCAGCATGCCATATTCGGCGGTGACCCAGCCTTGCCCCTTGCCGCGCAGGAACGGCGGCAGGCGCTCCTCGACCGAGGCGGTGACGAGCACGCGGGTGTCGCCGAAGCTGACCAGGCAGGCGCCCTCGGCATGCTTGGTAAAGGCGGGTTCGAACGAAAGGGTGCGCATCTGGTCGGGGGCGCGGCCGCTGGGGCGCATGGGGATCTCCTGTTGGTTTGGGCGTGCCTTAGGCTGCGCGGTTCCGTTTTCCAACCGTGCGCCCTACATGAAGCCCATGACCGAACCGATCGGCGAGCTGTCGAACCGCATGCGCGATATCTTCCGGCTGGTGGTCGAGGCCTATCTGGCGCGCGGGCAGCCGGTCGGGTCGCGCATGCTGGCGGGGAGCGTCAGCCTGTCGCCGGCCTCTATCCGCGGGGTGATGCAGGAGCTCGAGGAGCGCGGGCTGCTGACCCATCCGCATACCTCGGCGGGGCGGATCCCGACCGAGACGGGCTTGCGGCTGTTCGTCGACGGGATCATGCACAGCGCGCTCCCGCGGACCGCCGAGCGCGCGGCGATCGAGGCGGGGCTCAAGGATCGCCCGATCGAGCAGGCGCTGGCGGCGGCGACGGCGACCCTGTCCGGTCTGTCGGCGTGCGCCGGGGTCGTGCTCGCCCCCAAGCAGGAAGTGCGGCTGCGGCAGCTGAGCTTCGTGCCGCTCGCCTCCGACCGCGCGCTGGCGGTGCTGGTCGGGGTCGACGGCGGGGTCGAGAACCGCGTCGTGCCGCTGCCGCCCGGGACCAGCGCGCTGGCGCTGGTCGAGGTCGGCAACTACGTCAGCGCGCGGCTTTCCGGGCTGACGCTGGCCGAGGCCGAGGCGCGCCTGCGAATCGAGATCGGGGAACGCCGTGAGGCGCTCGACCGCGCCGCCGCCGAACTGGTCGCGACCGGGCTCGCCGACTGGAGCATCGATCAAGCGCAGCGCCCGGTGCTGATCGTCCGCGGCCAGGCCAATTTGATCGATGAACAGTCCGCCGCCGACCTCGAACGCGTCCGCCGCCTGCTCGACGAGCTTGAGGACCGCCAGGACATCGCCCGGCTGCTCGAAGGCGCGCGCGAAGGGCACGGGTGCCGCATCTTCATCGGCAGCGAGAACCGCATGTTCGCTTTGTCGGGGTCGTCGGTGATCGCCGCGCCCTATCGCGGGAGCGATGGCCAGGTGGTCGGCGTTGTCGGGGTTATCGGCCCGACGAGATTGAACTATGCGCGCGTCGTACCCATGGTGGATTTCACCGCCCAAGCTTTGACGAGATATATGCAATGAACGACGAATTCGACCGCCACGATGAAGCCGACGCGATCCGCGCCGAAACCGCCGCCGCCGCCCCTGAGCTCGCCGAGCACGACCGCGTCGCCGAGCTCGAGCGCGCGCTCGATGAGACGAAATCGAAGGCGCTCTACGCCGCCGCCGAGGCGCAGAACGTGCGCCGCCGGCTCGAGGCCGACAAGGTCTCGGCCTCGACCTATGCCGTGACCGGCTTCGCGCGCGACATGCTCGCGGTGCGCGACCACCTCGACCGCGCCTTGAGCCACGTCCCCGACGCGGCGCGCGCCGACGACAGCCAGAAGAGCTTCCTCGAGGGGATCGAGGCGACGCTTCGCGAACTCGACACGATCTTCGCCCGCAATGGCATCGAACGCATCGCCGCCAAGGGCCTCCCGCTCGATCCCAACAAGCATCAGGCGATGATCGAAATGCCGTCCGACCAGGAACCGGGCACGATCGTCGAGGAAATGCAGGCCGGCTACATGCTCAAGGACCGCCTGCTCCGCCCGGCGCTCGTTGGCGTGGCGCGCGCCGGCTAGGCTCGCTCCGTTCCGAACGGCAGCAGCGAAGCCTCGCACGCCTGCGCTACCGGGTGGCCGCGGTTGGCGAGGAAGCGGTGGCGGACCAGCTCGGCCTGCTGCTCGAGCCCGTAATGGTCGAACCGCTGGCCGTCCTTTAGCGTATACGCATAGCGGCAGAACGGATGACGCATCAGCGGCAAATAGTAACGCCCGTGCTTCTGCGCCTGCCACACATGGGTCATCTCGTGGATGAACAGCCCTTGCAGCGACAGCGGCGCGGCGGCGAAATCGTCGCGCCAGCTGGGATCGGCCGGGTGGAAGTGAATGTTGCCGGTCGGCGCCATGACGATCCCGCGCGGCTGCAACGGCCACCATCGGCGGCGCACGATCCGCACCCGGTCATAATCGATCGCCTCGCCGAACATCGTCCGCGCCAGTGCGATCTCGCCGTGGGTGAGGGGACGGGCACCTTTCATGCTTGGCGTTGGTTAGAGCTTCACGACATGCTTGCCCAGTGGTTCGGTGAACGCTAGGGCATCGCAAAATTAAGAGGGAAGGATTACCACATGAGCGAGACCGCTGATCGGGTGAAGAAGATCGTCGTCGAACATCTCGGCGTCGACGCGGAGAAGGTCACCGAGGAGGCCAGCTTCATCGATGATCTCGGTGCCGACAGCCTCGACATTGTCGAGCTCGTCATGGCGTTCGAGGAAGAATTCGGCGTCGAAATTCCCGACGATGCGGCCGAGAAGATCACGACCGTCAAGGACGCGATCAGCTTTATCGACAGCAACAAGGGCTAGTCTTTTCGTGCTTCGAGACGGGCCTTCGACGGTGCTCGGTCCCTCCTCGGCATGAGCGGGGTTTTTCCATAACCGCTCATCCTGGGGGCTGCTGAGCTTGTCGAAGCAGCGTCTCGAAGGACGGACAGGCTCAGCCCGGACGGGTTTGGGCCTGTCGTCACGTTTGGAGAATGCGATGCGTCGAGTGGTGGTTACGGGTCTCGGGCTGGTCACGCCATTGGGCGCGGACGTCGAGACGACATGGGCCAACATCCTCGCCGGCAAATCGGGCGCGGGCAAGATCACCCACTTCGACGCCAGCGACCAGAAATGCCACATCGCCTGCGAAGTGAAGCCCGCCGATCATGAATATGGCTTCGACCCCAACAAGCGCGTCGACCACAAGGTCCAGCGCCAGGTCGACCCGTTCATCATCTTCGGGATCGATGCCGCGGGGCAGGCGATCGAGGATGCCGGGCTGACCGACATGCCCGAAGCGATGCGGCTGCGCGCCGGCTGCTCGATCGGGTCGGGCATCGGCGGCTTGCCGGGAATCGAAAAGGAATCGCTCGTCCTCGCCGAAAAGGGTCCGAGCCGGGTCTCCCCGCATTTCGTCCACGGCCGCCTGATCAACCTCATCTCGGGCCAGGTCAGCATCAAATATGGCCTGATGGGCCCCAATCACGCGGTCGTCACCGCTTGTTCGACCGGGGCGCACTCGATTGGCGACGCGGCGCGAATGATCAAGGACGACGACGCCGACATCATGCTCGCGGGCGGCGCCGAGGCGACGATCTGCCCGATCGGGATTGCCGGCTTCGCCCAGGCGCGTGCGCTCAGCACCAATTTCAACGACCAGCCCGAAAAAGCGAGCCGCCCCTACGACCGTGACCGCGACGGCTTCGTCATGGGCGAGGGCGCGGGGGTGATCGTGCTCGAGGAATATGAACATGCCAAGGCGCGCGGCGCGAAGATCTACGCCGAAGTCGTCGGCTATGGCCTGTCGGGCGACGCCTATCACGTCACCGCGCCGCATCCCGAAGGCTCGGGCGCGTTCCGCTCGATGCAGATGGCGATGAAGAAGTCGGGGCTCGACCTTGGCGAGATCGACTACATCAACGCCCACGGCACTTCGACCCCGATGGGCGACGAGCTCGAACTCGGCGCGGTGCGCAAATTGTTCGGCGAGCATTTGGGAACGATGTCGATGAGCTCGACCAAGTCGGCGATCGGGCATCTGCTCGGCGGCGCGGGGGCGGTCGAGAGCATTTTCTGCATCCTCGCGATCCGCGACCAGATCGTCCCGCCGACGCTCAACCTCGACAATCCGAGCGAGGGCGTGCTCGGGGTCGACCTCGTCCCGCACACCGCCAAGAAGCGCAAGGTTCGCGCAGTGCTCAACAACAGCTTCGGCTTCGGGGGCACCAACGCCAGCCTGGTGATGAAGGCGGTCGATTGATGAAGCGCTGTTCCCCGGCGAAGGCCAGGGTCCAGGCGCGAAGCGAATTGCGCCGCTGGCGCGCCGTTCTGGGCCCCGGCCTGCGCCGGGGAACGATATGCTGAAGCGCCTGATTTTCATCATTGGCTTGCTCGGTCTTCTCGCCGCCGCCGGGGCCTACTTCCTGCTGTGGGCCAGCGCCGGCCCCAGGCCCGGGCCGCACACCATTGTCATCGCCGAAGGGTCAAGCCTCGCCAAGGTTGCCGACCAACTGGTCGCGGCTGGCGCTGTGCCCGGGACGGCGACGACCTATCGCGGCATGGCCAAGCTGTTCGGGTCGGGCGATCCGATCCAGGCGGGCGAATTCGAAATCGCCAAAGGTGCGAGCGGGGCGGCGGTGCTCGACCTGCTCCAGCACGGCCAGCCGGTGCAGCGTCTGCTGACGGTGACAGAGGGGATGCCGTCAATCCTTGTCCAGGAACGACTCGCCGCGGCGAAGGAATTGACCGGCGCGGCGCCGCTCGCTGCCGAAGGGACGATCCTTCCCGACAGCTACGGCTATCGGCGCGGAGAAACTCGAGCGGCGGTGTCGAAGCGGATGACCGGCGCGATGGACAAGCAGCTTGCCGCGCTGTGGGCCAAGCGCAAGCCGACCAGCGTCGTCACCACCCCGCAACAAGCGCTCACGCTCGCCTCGATCGTCGAAAAGGAAACCGCCAAGGCGAGCGAGCGGCGGATGGTCGCGGGGGTCTATTCGAACCGCCTGCGCATCGGGATGAAGCTCGATGCCGACCCGACGGTGATTTATCCGATCACCAAGGGCAAGCCGCTCGGGCGGCGGATCCTCAAGTCCGAACTCAACGCGATCACCGGCTACAACACCTATCGCGAGGTTGGGCTACCCGCCGGGCCGATCGCCAATCCGGGGCGGCTGAGCATTGCCGCGGTGCTCGACCCGGCGCCGACGAGGGCGCTCTACTTCGTCGCCGACGGCACCGGCGGGCACGTCTTCGCCGACACGCTCGAGCAGCATAACGCCAATGTCGCCAAATGGTATGCCATCCGCCGCGCGCGCGGCGAGATGTAACGACCCGTGCCCTTCATCTAGGGCTTGCACCGCGATCGGCCTTCTTGCTTTGCTTGGAGACCAAGGTGGACGCGGCTCAAGTGGCCGGGGAGACGGATCGAAGGGTCACACCCGCACCGCTTTCGCACTGACATAAGCAACCCGACCATCGCCGAGGTAGCCCCATGCCCAACCCCGTGCGCAATCGAGCATTCGCAGCACGTCACCTTCGAATAGCTGCGCAATCATTTCGCCGTCGGTCGAGGGACGGTCATAGGCCGCCGTATCGCAGTCGATCGGTCTCGCCAGCGGTTCGGCATAGTGCGAGGCGATCACCCGCCCGGCGAGCGCCGCATCGGCGAGGTCCTTGCGATAGGCGTGGGTCGTGGGGTCGGGCAGCACCGATACCCCCGACAGCACGAAGCCGTTAGCGATGGGCGAAGGCAGGTTCGCGCTGGTCGGCGCGACCGATGGCGGGGCGCGTGGCGCCGGCACCGTCTTCGGTGCGGAGGAAGCGCTTAAAGCCTTCAAGGAAATTGGTCCCGTCACTGGTGCGGACGACGAATACGTTGCGGCGGTCGTCCTGATCGCGTTCGCGACGCAGATAGCCTAGCGCACCCAACGTATTCAAGGCGCGCGTAACGACGGGTTTGGAAACGTCTAGGATTCGAGCCAGTCCGCGGACGGTATGCGGACCCGGTGTAAGATAAACCTGCATCAACAGGGCCATCTGGCGGTTGGTCAGGTCGGGCGCGCCGGACCGAACATAATCGATCAAGGTCCGCATCCATCCCGATAGCGACACTTCGCTCATTAACCGGAAACTCCCTTCGTCGCGTCATCGATCATAACCGGCAAGGGGGAGTTTAGTTTCGTATCGATAACCAAATTCGGCGAACGGCCCGCCGCCTGGGCTTCGAGCAACCGCGTCATCAACGCGGGTAGCGCGCGGCGAGCGCCGCGAACACGGCCCGCAGGCCGAGCGCCTCGCCGCCCTTGGGTCGCCCAGGCTTGGCCGCGGCCCGCCACGCAAAAGTGTCGAGATGCGCCCAGGCCACCCCTGGAGGGACGAACCGCCGCAGGAACAGCGCCGCGGTCACCGCCCCCGCCATCGGCGACTCGGACGCATTGGCAAGGTCGGCGAGGCTCGACTTGAGCATCTCGTCATAGCCGTCCCACAGCGGCATCCGCCACAGCGGGTCGGCCGCTGCCTGGCCCGCGCCCAGCAAGTCGGCGGCAAGGCCATCGTGATTGGCGAACAGCGCGGGCAGGTCGGGGCCGAGCGCGACCCGCGCCGCGCCGGTCAGCGTGGCGAAATCAATGATCAGCTCGGGCTGCTCCTCGCCGGCGCGGGTCAAGGCATCGCCCAGCACCAGTCGCCCCTCGGCGTCGGTATTGTCGATCTCGACCATCAGCCCGCGGCGAGAGGCGATCACGTCGCCGGGGCGGAACGCCGTCGCCGAAACGCTGTTCTCGACCGCGGGGATGAGCAAATGGAGACGGACCGGGATGCGCTCGGCGATGATCAGCTGGGCCAGCGCCAGCGCGTGCGCCGCGCCTCCCATGTCTTTCTTCATCAGCCGCATGCCGCTCGCGGGCTTGATGTCGAGCCCGCCGCTGTCGAAGCAGACCCCCTTGCCGACGATCGCGATGCGCGGATGCTGGCTGTTTCCCCAGTGAAGCTCGATCAGCCGCGGCGCCCGGTCGCGCGCCGCGCCGCGCCCGACCGCGGCGATCATCGGAAAACCGATCTCGAGCGGATCGCCCTGCGTCACCTCGACCCGCGCCGTGCTCGCCTCGCCCAGCGCGCGCACCGCCGCTTCGAGCTCGGCCGGGCCGAGGTCCGACGCGGGCGTATCGACCAAATCGCGAACCAGCGCGGTCGCCGCCGCCTCGCGAACGTCGCGATCGACACGCTTCGCGTCGCCGGTCAAAAGGATGCGGGGCCCGACCGTGGGTTCGTCGCTGGTCCGATAGCGATCGAAGCGATGCTGCGCGAGCAGCCAGCCGAGCGTCGCGGCGCCAGGAGCGCCAGAAGCGAGACGATAGTTTCCCGCAGGGAGCGCCTCGCCCAGCCGCGCCAGGCACCACGGTGTCAGATGCGCAACGTCGGCGACGCTCGCGACCACCGCAAAGGCGCTGCGCTCCGCCGGCAGGATGGCGAATTGCGACACCGTCTTGCCGTCGAAGCAAAGCGCATCAAGCAAGTCACCGTGCCCCGCCGCCTGGCGCTTGCGCCATGCACCGAACCCCGCCCGATCGACGAGATGGATGATGTGCGCGGGCTCGCCACGGTCGGCCCGAAGCAAGGCGCCAAAGTCGGTCATCGCGTCAACTGCCCCATTGCATGCTCCTCACGGCCCTTCGCGATGCAAGCCACGGCCCCGCCGAAGGTTCCGCCGCGGCATCGACGCGGTCAGTCGGGCATGACGATATATTGCTCCCACCGGCCTTTGGCGCCGGGCTCGGCGTAACTGATCAGCCGCAGCGACTTGCCGCCTGCGGTAATTCGGAAATTGCGATTGACGAAGCCGCCGCGCAACCGTGGCGGACCCAATGCAACGAACGCCGTCGGGGCGCCCAGCGCAGCCAGGCTCGTCCGGTAATCGGCGCGTGCGGTGGCGTCGAAATAGCCATTGGCATTGGCGGTGAGCAAGCGGCGGTCGAGCGTGCCCGCGACGAGCGCGGCATAGAGCGCCCTCGCATCGGCGGTTCGATCGACTTCGCTCACCGAAGTGGCCGTCGCGCGCGGCAGCAGGATCGCCGCAAGCCCTTCGGTCAGCGTGTCGGTCGCCCCGCTATAGTCGGCATTGGTCAGCACAACGATCGCCGCGCGATCGTCGGGATAGACGGTGTTCTGCGACAGGAAACCGACCGACTCGCCGCCGTGATTGATGACGCGGCGGCCGTTGGACGTGCCGTTCGATACGCCGAGGCCATAGCCGTTGGTCGTGCCGTCGGAGAGGTGCACCGGCATTTCCTGTTCGGCCCAATCGTCGGCCGGGACCAGGCTGCGATTGATGCGCGCGACATCCCATTTCGCGAGGTCGGCCGCCGTCATCGACAATTCGCCCGCCGCGAACAGCCAGCCGCGCGCCGGCGGGGTCGCGACCCGCACGGGGCCCAGCGCATTGCGATGGTGGCCCGCCGGAAAGGAAGCGCCATTGCTGTCGTCGATGTCGATCGGGTGCATGTCGAGGGGAGTGAACACGCGCCGCTGAAGGAAGGCGAGCAATGGCTGGCCCCCGACTTTTTCGACGATCAGCCCCGCCACGACATAACCGGTGTTCGAATATTGCCAGCGCGTTCCAGGTGCATAATCAAGCGGTTTGCGTGCCCAGCGATCGACGATCCCGGCGGGGTCGGTCGGGACCTTCATTGCGTCGAACAGATAATCCTGCGGCCAATAATCCTGCAATCCCGAGGTGTGGCTGAGCAACTGGCGAAGCGAAATCGTGTCGCCGCCGCTGACCCCGGGCAGATATTTGGCGACCTTGTCGTCAAGGTCGAGCTTGCCGTCATCCTCCAGAAGCAACAGCGCCATCGCGGTGAACTGCTTCGAGTTGGAGGCGATCTGATACGGCAATTCGGCGCGTGCCTGGGCGATCATCGGCGAGGCGCGGCCATAAGCCTTGGCGAGCACGATCTTGCCGCCGCGGACCAGCGCAATCGAGGCCGAGGGGACCCCGGTATCGGCCAGCGTCTTGGCGACCAGCGTATCGACCGCGGTCTGTTCGGATGGCGCGATCGGCTGCGCAGCGGCGGGATTGACGAGTGCGGCGGCGGCAAGCGCGGCGGCGGCGAGGCGGCAGGAAAAGATGTTCATCGCTTCATCCTAAGCGACGCGGCGGCGCTGTCGAGGGGCAGCAGGGCGTTACACGGCATCATCTCGCCGCTAAGGCCCGTTCCCGAGAACCGACCCCACGATTCCTCCGGGAGATACGCATTGAGCCTGATCGGAATGTTCCTCACCAAATTGGTCAATCGCGGCCGACTTCATCTGATCGAACCCGACGGCAGCCGATCGTCGTTCGGGCCCGGCGGGGGCGCGGAAATCACCGTTCGTCTCAACGATCGCCGGGTCGCCTTCGATATCGCCCGCAATCCCAAATTGGCATTCGGCGAAGCCTACATGGACGGGCGCCTGACGATCGAGCAGGGCGACATCCTCATGTTGCTCGAACTGGCGCTGGGCAACAACCGGTGGGAAGATGGCGGCGGCGGGCGCAAGGCGCTGACCGCGCGATCGGGGCTGAAGTCGCTTGCCATGCCATTGCTGAGCGCGCTGCGGCGCAACCCGCCCGACAAGTCGCGCCGCAATGTCGCGCATCATTATGATCTGTCCGACCAATTGTACGAATTGTTCCTCGACCGCGACCGGCAATATAGCTGCGCTTATTATACCGATCCGAACAACAGCCTCGAACAGGCGCAGGACGACAAGAAAGCCCACATCGCCGCCAAGCTTCATCTCAAGCCCGGCCAGCGCGTGCTCGACATCGGCTGCGGCTGGGGCGGGACCGCGCTCTACCTCAACCGTGTCGCCGACGTCGACGTGCTCGGCGTGACGCT
>CAXSCF010000029.1:0-26166 GCA_964235815.1 uncultured Sphingomicrobium sp. | reverse complement strand
TTCACATCATCGATTTGTCGCAGAGCGTGCCGCTGTTTGCGCGCGCGCTGGAGTTCGTCAATCAGGCGGTCGCGCGCGGCGGCAAGGTGCTGTTCGTCGGCACCAAGCGTCAGGCTCAGGACGCCGTGGCTGACAACGCGCGCGCTTCTGGCCAGCATTTCGTCAACCATCGCTGGCTCGGCGGGATGCTGACCAACTGGAAGACCATTTCCAATTCGATCAAGCGTTTCAAGACGCTCGAGGAGCAGCTTGGCGGCGACACCACCGGGCTGACCAAGAAGGAAGTGCTCCAGCTGACCCGCGAACGCGACAAGCTCGAGAAGAGCCTTGGCGGGATCCGCGACATGGGGGGCTTGCCCGACGTCATGTTCGTGATCGATTCGAACAAGGAAGAGCTCGCCATCAAGGAAGCCAATGTGCTCGGCATTCCGGTCGTCGCGATCCTCGATTCCAACTCGAATCCGCAGGGCATCGCTTTCCCGGTGCCGGGCAATGATGACGCCGCGCGCGCCATCCGCTTGTATTGCGAAGCGATCGCCAATGCCGCGACCTCGGGCAAGGCGGGCAATGATAGTGCCCGCGGCGTCGATATCGGCGCGATGGCCGAGCCCCCGGTCGAGACCGCGCTCGCTTAACCAATTGGACTGTGCCCCCGCGAAGGCGGGGGTCCAGGCTTTTTTGTTCGCTGGACCCCGGCCTTCGCCGGGGTACGCACACCAAGGAATCAGACATGGCTGAGATCACCGCCGCTTCGGTGAAGGAATTGCGCGAGCGCACGGGCGCCGGCATGATGGATTGCAAGAAGGCACTGGCCGAAAACAATGGCGAAATGGAAGCGTCGGTCGACTGGCTGCGCACCAAGGGGCTCGCCGCCGCCGCCAAGAAGGCCGGGCGCACCGCCGCCGAAGGGCTCGTCGGGGTTGCCGTCGAAGGCACCAAGGGCGCGGTCGTGGAAGTCAATTCGGAAACCGATTTCGTCGCCAAGAACGATCAGTTCCAGGACTTCGTCCGCGACGTCACCAAGCTTGCCTTGACCACCGGCAGCGACGTCGGCGCGCTTGGCAACGCGGCTTACCCGTCGGGTGGCACCGTTGCCGAGGCGCTGACCAACAATATCGCCACGATCGGGGAAAATCAGTCGCTGCGCCGCGCCGCGGTGATCGAGGTCGGTGAGGGTGTCGTGGTCAGCTATGTCCACAATGCCGCCGCCCCCAACATGGGCAAGATCGGCGTGCTGGTCGCGATCGAGAGTGCGGCGCCGGCCGACGCGCTCAACGCGATCGGCAAACAGCTTGCGATGCACATCGCCGCCGCCAACCCGCTCGCGCTCGATGCCGACGGCCTCGATGCCGACCTCCTCGCGCGCGAAAAGGCGATCGCCACCGACAAGGCCGCCGAAAGCGGCAAGCCCGCCGCCATCATCGAAAAGATGGTGGCCGGAACGATGGCCAAGTTTGCCAAGGAAAACGCGCTGATGAGCCAGCTGTTCGTGATCGACGGCAAGACCCCGGTTGCCGACATCGTCGCGGCGGCAGGCAAGGAAGCCGGATCCACAATCACGGTGAAGGGCTTCGAGCGCTTCCAGCTGGGCGAAGGGATTGCGCGGGAAGCGAGCGATTTCGCCGCCGAAGTCGCCGCCGCTGCTGGCACCAACAAGGCCGCTTGACCGCGTCATTCCGATGACGTCGGGAATCAAGGTTGGCAGCGGGGCAGGGGCGTCTTAAAGCGCCTCTCGCCCCGTTTGCATTTCGCGGTCGACCAGGAGCCTGCATGACCTTGCCCCGCCTACGCCGCATCCTGCTGAAATTGTCGGGCGAAGCGCTGATGGGGGACGGCCAATATGGCATCGATCCGGGCACCGTCGCGGGCATGGCGAGCGAGATCAAGGCGGCCAAGGCGCAGGGCCTTGAAATTTGCCTCGTCATCGGCGGTGGCAACATCTTCCGCGGAATGGCGGGCGCGGCACAGGGCATGGACCGCGCCCAGGCCGATTATATGGGCATGCTGGCGACCGTGATGAACGCGCTGGCGATGCAAAATGCGCTCGAGCAGATGGGGGTCGAGACCCGGGTCCAGTCGGCGATCAAGATGGACCAGGTGTGCGAGCCGATCATCCGCCGCCGCGCCGAGCGTCATCTGGCGAAAGGCCGCGTCGTGATCTTCGCCGCCGGGGTTGGAAGTCCTTATTTCACGACCGATACCGGCGCGGCGCTGCGCGCCGCCGAGATGAAATGCGACGCTTTGTTCAAAGGAACCAGCGTCGACGGGGTCTACGACAGCGATCCCAAGAAAAATGCCGGTGCCATCCGCTATGACGAGATCGGGTTCGACCGCGTGCTGGCGGATGACCTCAAGGTGATGGACGCTTCCGCCGTGGCGCTGTGCCGCGACAACAGGATTCCGATCGTCGTGTTCAACCTGCGTCAGTCGGGCAACCTTGCAAAGGTGCTCGCCGGGCAAGGGGTCGCGACGATCGTTCAGGACAAGGAGTAGAATATGCCCGCGTACGACAAACAGGATCTTCAGCGCCGAATGGATGGCGCCACCGAATCGCTCAAGTCCGATTTGGTCGGGTTGCGCACCGGGCGGGCCTCGACGGCGCTGCTCGATCCGATCAATGTCGAGGTCTATGGCGCGCAAATGCCGCTTAATCAGGTCGCCACCGTATCGGCCCCCGAGCCGCGGCTGCTGTCGGTCCAGGTGTGGGACAAGGGCAATACCAACGCCGTCGAGAAAGCGATCCGATCGGCCGGGCTTGGGCTCAACCCGATTTCGGACGGTCAAATGATCCGCCTCCCGATCCCCGACTTGACCGAGGAGCGCCGCAAGGAACTGGCCAAGCTTGCCGGGCAATATGCCGAAAAAGCGCGGATCGCGGTGCGCAACGTGCGCCGCGACGGGATGGATGCGCTCAAGACCGACGAGAAAAAGAATGAGATCAGCGAGGATGAGCGCAAGCGGCTCGAGGCCGAAGTCCAGAAGATGACCGATGCGACGATCGCCGACATCGACAGCGCGGCGACCACCAAGGAACAGGAAATCCTCGGCAAGTGAGCCTGACGCCCGCCGCCAGCCCGTCGGGATCTCCACCCGCCGCGCATGGCGGGGAGGGCAAAATACCGCGGCATGTCGCGATCATCATGGATGGCAACGGCCGCTGGGCGTCGCGCCGTGGCCTGCCGCGCGTCGCGGGCCATCGCGCCGGGGCCGAAGCGGTGCGCAAGACGATCGAGGTCGCCGCCGACGCCGGGGTCGAAGTGCTCACGCTCTACGCCTTCAGCTCGGAAAATTGGCGACGATCCGAGGAGGAAGTCGCCGACCTCACCGGGCTGATGCGCTTCTACCTCGAGCGTGAATTGAAGACGCTCGAGAAAGAGGGCGTGCGGCTGCGGCTGATCGGCGAGCCGGCGGCGTTCGGCAAGGAGCTTGCCGGCAAGCTGGAGCGCGCTTGCGAACGGACCGCGGGGAATCGTCGGCTGACCTTGGTGATCGCGCTCAATTACGGTTCGCGTGCCGAACTTTGCGCCGCAACCCGCAAAATAGCCGAGCGGGCCGCACGCGGCGAAATCGACCCGGCCGCGATCGACGAGGCGATGATCGGGGCCGAATTGCAAACGGCCGATCTGCCCGAACTCGACTTGTTGATCCGCACCTCCGGGGAAGTCCGATTGTCCAACTTCCTGCTGTGGCAGGCGGCCTATGCCGAACTCGTCTTCCTCGACGCGTTGTGGCCCGATTTCGATGCGGCCGCCTTTGGCGAGGCGCTCGCGCTTTATGCGGCCCGCCAGCGGCGGTTCGGCGGGCGATGAGCGAGCTCGCCAAGCGCGCTTTGGTCGGCGTGTTGCTTATCGGGCTCGCCCTCGGCGCCGCGGCACTCGGCGGCTATGTGTTCGCGGGACTGGTCGCGCTTGCCGCATGTGTCATGTTATACGAATGGCGTCGGATCGTCGCCGGCTGGGGCTTCGGCTGGCAAATCGCGGGCTTTGTCTATGCCTTGCTCCCGGCGCTTGCCCTGCTGTGGATCCGGGAGCGGTCGCCGGTCGGCCTCGAGCTTCTGTTATGGGTCTTCATCGCGACCTGGTCGGTCGATATCGGGGCCTATTTCGCGGGGCGCAGCATCGGCGGCCCCAAACTCGCCCCGTCGATCAGTCCCAACAAGACCTGGTCGGGATTGATTGGCGGAATGGCTGCGGCGACACTCTTCGGCGGGCTGTGGGCATGGCTGCTCGAACTGCCCATTGTGCTCCTGTTGTTCGCCGCTCCGTTCGCCATTGCAGCGCAGATGGGCGACCTGTTCGAAAGCTGGCTCAAGCGCCGCGCCGGGGTCAAGGACAGCGGCAGCTGGCTGCCCGGGCATGGCGGCGCGCTCGACCGGCTCGACGGGCTGGTTGTTGTGGCGACGCTCACCGCGGTCATGATGATCGCCGGCCTGTTATGAGTTGCCGTACGATCTCGATCCTCGGAGCGACCGGCTCGGTTGGAAGCTCGACCCTCGACCTGGTCGAACGCCACCCCGATCGCTTTCAAGTTGTTGCCCTGACCGCGGCGAGCAATGTCGCCACTCTGGCCGACGCCGCGCGCCGCACGCGCGCCACGCTGGCGGTGATCGACGACTCCAGCCTGCTGCCGGAACTCGAGCAGCGACTGTCTGGAAGCGGATGCCGCGCCGCGACCGGGCGCGAGGCGCTCGGCGAAGCCGCGGCGGGCGGAGCGGAATGGGTCATGGCGGCAATCGTCGGCTGTGCCGGGCTTCAGCCCGTCATGGCGGCGATCGAGGCGGGACGCACCGTCGCGCTGGCGAACAAGGAGGCGTTGGTCACCGCAGGTGCACTGATGATCGACGCGGCGCGCCGCACGGGCGCCAATATCCTGCCCGTCGATAGCGAACATAACGCCATTTTTCAATGTCTTGCCGGATCACGCGTGGAAGACGTCTCAAGGCTTATCCTGACCGCAAGCGGAGGGCCGTTCCGCAGCGCCAGCCTGGCGGAGATGGCGGCGATGGCGCCCGAGCAAGCGGTGGCGCACCCCAATTGGTCGATGGGCGCCAAGATCAGCGTCGATTCGGCGACGATGATGAACAAGGGCCTCGAACTGATCGAGGCGCATCACCTGTTCGGACTTCCATCGCGCCAGATCGATATCCTGGTTCATCCGCAATCGGTGATCCATTCGATGGTCGAATTCGTCGATGGATCGACGCTGGCGCAACTCGGCAGCCCGGACATGCGCATTCCGATCGCGCATACCTTGGCCTTTCCCGAACGGATCGCGACCCCCGCGGCGCGCCTCGATCTTGCTCGCATTGGCAAGCTCGACTTCGAACCCCCGGACGACGAACGATTTCCAGCGCTGAAGCTTGCCCGTCAAGCGCTCGAAGCGGGCGGTGGGGAGGCGATCGTGCTCAACGCCGCCAACGAGATCGCGGTGGCTGCCTTCCTCGCACGGCGGATTGGCTTCCTCGACATCGCGCGGCTGGTCGAGGCCGCCCTGGCGCAGGCCGGCGCGTCTGCGCCCCACTCCATCGCCGATGTCCTCGACATTGACCGCGCCACGCGCGACAGCGTCGATCGCATGCTCCACGCCTTCGCCGCCTGATGCTGTCACAGCCACCGCTCTGGTTCATCGTCGTGGCGTTTCTCGCCACGATCGGCCCGCTCGTATTCATTCACGAACTGGGGCATTATCTCGTGGCGCGCTGGTGCGGGGTCGGGGCGGAAACCTTTTCGATCGGCTTCGGGCGCGAAGTGGCGGGCTGGACCGATCGTCGCGGGACGCGGTGGAAAATCGGCTGGCTCCCGCTTGGCGGCTACGTCAAGTTCGTCGGCGACATGAGTCCGGCGAGCCAGAATGCCGATCCGTCGAGCGTCGCGCCGCAGGACCGGCTCCGTGCTTTTCAATTCAAGCCGGTGTGGCAGCGATTCCTGATCGTGCTCGCGGGGCCAATGGCCAATTTCCTGCTCGCCATCGTCATCATGAGCGCGACCTTTGCCATCGAAGGCGTGCCGCGCACCAGCAACCTCGTCGCCGGCGTGACCAAGGGCAGTGCGGCGCTTGCCGCCGGTATCCGTCCGGGCGATCGGATCGTTTCGCTGGCCGACCGCTCGACCGCCAGCTTCGAGGATCTTTACGCAGTCGTCCTGCTTCGCCCGGCGGAGACAGTGACCGCGCAGATCGAGCGCGGCGGGGAGCGATTGTCGCTTCCCGTGACGATCGCGGCCGAGGAGAAACGCGACCGCTTCGGCCAGACGTTTCGTATCGGCCGGCTGGGCGTGGTTGGCGGGGCGCCGCAAATGGTGCGCCTGCCCGCGATGAAGGTCATTCCCGAGGCAATAAGCTTCACCTTTGTGTCGACCGGACGGATGATCGATGGCCTGTGGCAGATCGTCAGCGGCCGTCGCACGGTCAAGGATCTTGGCGGTCCGCTCAAGACGGCACAAATCGCAGGGCAAGTCGCGACGCTGGGTCCGCGCGAATTTATCCAATTGCTCGCCTTGATCTCGATTAATCTGGGATTCATCAACCTGTTGCCAATCCCGATGCTCGATGGCGGGCACTTATTATTCTATGGGGCGGAGGCAATTCGACGCCGCCCGGTCAGTGCGAAGGCGCAGGACTGGGCATTTCGCGGCGGGCTTGCCTTTCTGTTGACCTTCATCCTGATGGTGACGGTCAACGATCTCGCCTCGTTCGGATTGTTCGAACGACTTGGGCGCTTGATTGGCTAGGTTGGTTGGGGCAGGGCTAACACGATCAAACCTGGCGACCCTGAGGGGGGCGGCGCCATCATTTAGGCGGGGACGCGTGATTTCCAGCAGCAATATTATTTCACAACGAGCGGGCCGCATGCTCCTCGTCGGAACCATCCTTGGCGGATGGGGTCTGCCGGTCATGGCGCAAACGGCCCCATCTCCGGTCCCGGCACCCGCTCCGGCGCCAACGGACGCCCTCGCGCCCGCCGCCGTTTCGGCACCAGTGGCGGCGCCGCGCGCGGCAACATCGGGCACGATCCGCAGCATTTCGGTGACCGGGGCCGAGCGCCTCGAGGCCGGGACGATCCGCAGCTATGCCAATCTGACTCCTGGCCAGAACTATACGGCCGAGACGCTCGATACCGCGATCAAGGACCTGTACGCGACCGAATTGTTCGCCGATGCCCAGATCGAAGGCGTTCAAACGGGCAATCTCGTCATCGTCGTGCGCGAGAATCCGGTGATCAACCGCATCGTTCTCGAAGGCAATAAGCGCATCAAGGACGACAAGATCCAGCCCGAAATCCGGCTCGCCCCGCGCCAGATATTCACGCGATCGAAGGTCCGTTCGGACGTCGACCGGATCATCGAATTGTACAAGCGTCAGGGCCGCTTCGCCGCGACCGTCGAGCCGAAGATCATCCAGCTCGACCAGAATCGGGTCGATCTGGTGTTCGAGATTACCGAGGGCGACAAATCAAAGGTCCGCGCGATCAACATCATCGGCAACGACCAATTCTCCGATGGCCGCCTGCAAAAGGAAATGTACACCAAGGAAGCCGGCGGCGTGCTGGGCCTGTTCAAGTCGAACGACAGCTACGACCCCGATCGCCTTGCCGCCGATCAGCAGAAGCTGCGCGCTTTTTACCTGACGCAGGGTTACGCCGATTTCCGAGTGGTGTCGGCGCTTGCTGAACTGACCCCGGACCGCCGCGATTTCGTCATTACCTATGTCGTCGAGGAAGGGCCGCGCTACAAGTTCGGCACGGTCGAGGCGGCGAGCGAGCTGCGCGACCTGACCTCCGATCAGATCAACAAATTGATCAAGATCCGTTCGGGCGAGTGGTTCAACGCCAAGACCGTTGAAGACACGGTGACGGGGCTGACCGAGATTGCCGGCGGCAAGGGCTATGCCTTCGCCGAAATCAGTCCACGCTATGTGCGCGATGCCGACAAGAAATTGATGAATATCACGATCGAAGTGGGCGAGGCGCGCCGCGCCTACATCGAGCGGATCGACATCCAGGGCAATACAACCACTCGCGACAAGGTCATCCGGCGCGAATTCCGCTTGAACGAGGGCGATGCCTTCAGCACGCTCAAGGTCAAGCGCAGCCAGGACCGGATCCAGAGTCTCGGCTTTTTCCAGGACAAGCTCGAGATCAAGCAGAGTGAGGGATCGACCCCCGAGCAAGTCGTGCTTGGCGTCGATGTCGAGGAAAAAGCGACCGGCGAGCTGCAATTGTCGGCGGGCTATTCGAGCCTCGAGAAACTGGTCCTGTCGGCGTCGCTGGCGCAGCGCAACTTCATGGGCAAGGGGCAGACCGCAAGCACCTCGATCAACTGGTCGGCTTACTCGCGTTCCGCCGAGCTCGGCTTCACCGAGCCCTATCTGTTCGACAAGGCGATCCTGCTCGGCGGAGACCTGTTCCGCCGAGATTACAACAGTTTCAACACGATCGGTGGCAATCGCGAGACAACCTATAGCCAGACGTCAACCGGTGGCGGTCTGCGACTTGGCTTCCCGGTCAGCGAGTTTCTCAGCTTCGGGACACGCTATTCGCTCACGGCGGACAAGATTTCGCTCAACAAGGGAAACTTCTACTCCGACTTCGACGGCTCCGGGCCGCTCGGGCTGCAATGCGACCCGGCCAAGGCCGGAACCTATCTGTGCGACGAAATCGGGCGCCGACTGACTTCGTTGGTGAGCTATTCGCTGATCTTCGACAACACCAACGGTATCCGTGCGACGCGGGGACAGCGGATGACGCTGACCCAGGACTTCGCGGGTCTCGGCGGCAATGTGCGCTATATTCGAACGCGTCTCGACGGGACCAAATATTTCCTTCTGCCCAAGGGGTTCGTCTTCTCCGCGCACGCCGAAGGCGGCTACATCCAGCCGCTGCAGAAATCGGCCGGGCCGGGGCGCGACCCGATCCGCATTACCGACCGCTTCTTCGGGGCGCAGATGCGCGGCTTCGATGTCCGCGGCATCGGGCCGCGGGTGCGACGCCTTCAGTATGACGACAATGGCGCGCTAATCCCGAGCGACGGCAAGAACAATGATTCGGACGCGCTTGGCGGCCGGGCCTACTACATGGGCCGCGCCGAGCTCGAATTTCCGTTGAGTTCGAAATTGCGCAGCCTCGGGCTTCGACCCTCGGCCTTCGTCGACGTCGGATCGGTGTGGAGCCTCAAGACTCCCAACCTCAACAATTTCCTGGGCACTTGCCTGCCGGTGGCGGCAACCGATCCGGTCATTCCCATCACGACTGGATTGCAATGTCCCTCGGGATATACGCGCAACAATGGCTATGCCGAGCAATTCATCGGCAATTCGCCCACGCCACGGCTGTCGATCGGCATCGGGGTCAACTGGATCTCGCCGTTCGGCCCGTTGCGGATCGATCTCGCCAAGGCCCTGCTCAAGCAGGATGGCGACAACACCAAACTCTTCTCGTTCAACGTAGGGACTCAATTCTAATGACCAAGTTCATCCTTGCTTCGCTTGCGGCGTCCATCGCCATCCTTCCCGCCGCCGCGTCGGCGCAGGCGCTGGCAGCGCCGGTCATCGCCGTGGTCGATGTTCAGCGCGCGCAAACCCAGTGCACCGCTTGCCGGACCGCGCTGTCTCAACTCGAAGGCCAGCTTAGCGGGCTAAAGACGCTGCAGAGTTCGCTCGAGGCGCCATTGCGCACGGAAAATGCATCGATCGTTGCGGCCGGGCAGGCACTCAATGGTCGTGCTCCCGACGCCGCACTGCAGGCACGCGCCTCGGCCTTCGAGAAGAAGACGGCCGACGCCCAGCGCCAGCTGGCGGCGCGCGAAGCAGGGTTCCAGCGCAATCGCGCTTATGTCCTTCAGCAGATCAATGCCAAGCTCGAGCCCGCCGTCGCGGCGGTGTTCGCACGCCGCGGGGCCAACATCATGGTCGATGCCAGCCAAGTGATCCGCGCGGCGCCGGGCCTCGATGTCACCGCCGACGTACTCGCCGCGCTTAACGCCAGCCTGACGACGATCGGCACGACCGCCCCGGCGCAGGCCGCCCCGGCTCGCCGGTGAACGAAGTCGCCGACAGCGCCGTCATCGGCCCGCTCGATATCAAGCGGGTGATGGCGGCGTTGCCGCATCGCTATCCGATGTTGCTGGTCGATCGGGTCGAACGGATCGAGCGCGACGTGTCGATCGCCGCGATCAAGGCCGTGAGCTTCAATGAGGGCTTTTTCCAGGGTCATTTTCCCGGGCGCCCGATCATGCCAGGCGTGCTGATCGTCGAGGCGCTGGCCCAGGCTGCTGGGATTCTCGCGGTTGAAAGCCTTGGTCTCGCGGGAAGCGGCAAGCTGGTCTATTTCATGGCCATCGAAGGGGCCAAGTTCCGCGTCCCGGTCGAGCCCGGCTGCTTGCTCCATCTCGACGTCAGCTTCGTCCAGAAACGCGCTTCGGTGTGCAAATTCGCGGGGCGGGCAAGCGTCGATGGCAAGCTTGCCGCCGAAGCGACCTTCACCGCGATGATCGCCGATCCGCCGGCTTGATCGTCCAGCCGCCTGGCCGGCCTTGAATCCTGAAGATTTGCTCGAAGCGCTCGCTGGCCATGAGGTCGGCGGGCGTTTTGTCCATCTCCAATGCGCCGTCGGCAATCAGCAAGGCACGATCGAAGCCCGTGAGCTGACCAAGATCATGGAGCGCGACCATGACGAGTGTCCCGCCCTGCGCTGTGGCGCGCAGGATCTGCGCCAGACGCAGCACCCAATAAGGCTCGAGATTGGCGAACGGCTCGTCGAGCAACAGCAGGTGGGGCCGCGCCGCCATCGCGCGTGCGATGAGGACCCGCGTCCGCTCTCCGGTCGAAAGAAGATTGATCGGGCGATCGGCCAGCGCGTCGAGCTCGAACAACGCCAGGAGTTCGTCGATCCGCACCGCGTCCGGCCGAGCCAGTCCGAGCGCGATGACGTCGCGCGCCGCGATCGGCCAGCCAAGCTCGCGCGAAGCTGGCAGGAAGGCCAGCAAGTGGCGCCGCCGCACTTCGCCGAGCCCGGCAAGATGCTCGCCGTTGATCAGGACGGTGCCCTGCGCATCGTCGACTCCGGCGAGGGCGCGAAGCATGCTGGTCTTGCCGCTGCCATTGGGGCCGACCAGCGCGACGCATTGCCCTTTTTCGAGGGCAAGGTCGGTCGGACCAAGTCGCCCCGCGATCGCGATTGCCGTGGCGATGAGCAACGTCATGACGTCACCGAATACCGCTGTTTCACCACCAAATAGAGAAACAGCGGCGTTCCGAACAAGGCGGTCAGCACTCCGATCGGAATTGGACGGTCAAGCGGGATGGCGCGCACGGCGAGATCGGCGAGCGTGAGAAGGATCGCGCCGATCACCCCTGCCGGAACGAGCGCGCGCCCCGGATAGCCGCGGGTCAAGCGGCGCGCGAGGACGGGCGCGACCAGCCCGACGAAGCCGATCGCCCCGGCCACCGCAACGAACGCTCCGACCCCGACCGCCGACAGCCCGACGATCTCGCGCGCCAAGCGCCGCGGCGAGTGGCCGAGCGACGCGGCGACGTCCTCGCCGAGCGCGAACAGGTCGAGCGCGCGCGCACGGCGCAGCAGCAGGGCGCAGGCGATGGTCGCCGGGATCAGCGCGGCCAGTGCCTGGGCAATGCTGCGGTCGACGACGCTGCCCATCAACCAGTCGAACGCGTCGTAAAAGGCGAACGGGGAAGGAGCGAGGGCGAGCGCAAGACTGGTCGCGGCACCTGCAGCCAGCGAAATGGCAAGACCGGCGAGGAGCAAGGTCGTTCTGCCGGCGCGACGCCCGGCAAGCAGCAGCAGGAGAAGCATCGCCGCCCCGGCGCCAACCGCTCCACAGGCAGCGAGCGCCAATGGCTGGCTGAAGCCGAGCCAGTAGCCGCCAAGCACCGCGCCCAAGGCTGCCCCGCTCGAGGCCCCGCTAATGTCGGGGCTGACGAGCGGATTGGCGAACAAGGCCTGGAGCGCCGCGCCGCTGATCCCGAGGGTGGCGCCGTAGCCAAGCACGATCAGGGTTCGCGGCAAGCGCAATTCGACCAGCAGCACACGCCCCAGATCGGGATCGACGCGGAGCGGCGCGATCGGCCACAGCAAGTGAATCGCCGCCAATGCAATCATCGCAAGGATGATCGACACTCTCATCGAAGCGCCCGCAATCGCTCGATTTCCAAGATCATCATCGGACCAGCGCAGGTCCACGGACGGCCATCGGTGTCGATCGTCCGAGCGGTCGTTCGGCGCACCAGCGGATGATCAAGCCAGCGCTGACCAAGCGATGGCTGGGCGCGGCGGTAAGTTGAGCGCAGCACGATCGTCGGCGGCTCGAGTGCCAGCGTCTCAAGGCTCGCTTGCCCGCCCGGCAACGCTCGCTGGCGCATCCCGGCCAGCGCCATCCACTGCGCGCCAAGCGAGTGTGCCGCCATGCTCTTGCCGCGCCCCGACAGAAAGATCGTGTTGCGCTGGGGAGGGGTCGATGCTCGCAGCCGCGCCAATTGCCGTCGCCACGGGTCGGCGCGGTGCACGTCGCCAAGTGCCGCCGCGACCCTCACCATAGTCGCCTCGACCTCGGGAATCGACGAAGGGTAAGCGAGCGTCAGGGTGCGAATGTGGAGCTGTTCGGCGATGAGACCGGTTGCGCGCCCGCCGCCGCCCATCGTCAGCAACAGCGTGGGCCGCGTCTGAATCACGTTTTCGAGCCCGCGCCGGTTGGCGGGGTAGCGTCGCGCCTGCCGCCACAGCGCGCTGTCCGAGGGATCCTGCACCACGCGGCTGACCGACACGATCTGTCTTGGCCGCGCCAGCAGCAGGGCATATTCGTCGGAGCAAAGGTCAAGCGAGGCAATGCGCAATCCGGCGCTAGCGGCCAAGGGCCAGGCGAATGCCAGCATGAACGCTCCTTCCCTCGGTGCGATAGCCGACCACGTCCTGATAATGGGCGCCGAGCGCGTTGGCGACCCGCAGGTGGAGTTCCGCCGATGACGCAAGGCGGTAAGCAAGACGCGCGCTTGCCAGCCAATAAGAGCCGAGCCGCACCTGCTCAGCCGGGTAAAGGTCGAAATTGGTGTCGAAATGCGCCCCGGTATAGGCCAGCATCGCACCGTAACTGAGCCGGCCACGCGCGCCATCGACAATCACGCTGCCGCTATGTTTTGGGCGACGCTGCTCCCGAACTTGCGCGCCATTCGGGCCGCGGGGCTCATTGGCGTCGAGGAAAGCGTAGCTCGCCGACAAATGGAATTGATCGGACGGGCCATAATCGGCTTCGGCCTCGACGCCTTGGCGGCGGCTGACCCCGTCGGCATTGGCGGTGGTCGACAGCGGAAAAGCGAAAACGTCGATGATCTCGTGACGCAGCCGCTGGCGGTAATAGGTCAATGCTCCGCCGATCGCACCGCGGCGATAGCGCAGCGCGATCTCGCCCCCGCGGCTCGCCTCGGGGCGCAGCGCCGGATTGCCGGCGAAGCTTCCGGGGAAAAAGCCGTAAAGGTCGAAAAAGGTCGGCTGGGCGATACCCTGCCCATAGGTCGCGGCAAGGGAAACGTTCGTCCCCAGTGCCACCAGCGCCGACCCGCGCAAGGTGGTCGCATCCTTGAAACGCGAAAAAATATCGTGCCGCACGGCGAGATCGGTCGACAAAAGCCCAAACCCGCTCATCTTATATTCGATGGTCAACGACTGGTGGCCGCGGCTGCGCGATTGATCCGTCAGCCCGCCGTAAGCGAGGTCACGGGTCGAAAAGCGCTCGAGTTCGCTCTCGACCGCAGCGATGAGACGGTGACGCCCGACCATTTGTCCGGCCTCGAGCGCGAGCGTGCGTCGACTGGCGCGCGTGCGGTTGATCTCGTCATTGGCGATCATGTTGCGATTGCGCGATCCGAGCAGGCTCGCCGAGGCCGTGGCGTAGCGATGCGCAAGATTGCCGTAGCTGCCAAAGACGCGCCCCGCACTCAGCGCGTTGCGCGTCCGGTCGAGCGTATCGGCGCGGGCGAAGGTGACTGGACTGAACCCGTCGAACTCGCTCAACCCGCGCAGGGCGAACCCCGAAGCGCCGAGGCTGAGCAGGTCGCCCAGCCGATAGGCTCCGGCCGCGCGCGCCGTGACATTGCGATATCCATCGCGGTCACCCCGGCCGTCGAAGCTGTCGATCCCGGCACTTCGCTGAGCGGCGAGACCCAGCGACAGGCCACGATCGGCCGTGCCGATGCTGGTTCGTGCGGCGCCGCGACGGGTGGCAAAGCTGCCCGCCTCAAGATCGACTATCGAACCGCCGCTGCCGGCCGGGGCGCCGCGCACCGCGATCACGCCGCCGATGGCTTCGGATCCCCACAGCGCCGACTGCGGGCCGCGCACCGCCTCGATCGAGCTGACGAGGTCGGCGTTGAGCAATTCAAAACGCGGAGCGTTGCCGGCGGCAGGGTCGTTGGCGCGGATTCCCTCGATGAACAGCAAGGTGTGATTGGCTTCGGCGCCGCGGATGCGGACATCGGTCAATGAACCGGCGGGCCCGCTTACCGACACTGCGACCGAAGGGACGATCCGCAGATAGTCGGTCACCAGCGGTGCGCCGATGCGCTCGATGCGCGTCGCCTCGATCAGGGTGACGCTTGCGGGAGTAATGGCCTCGGGTTCGGGAGTGCGAGAAGCGGTGACGATGATCGTCTCGGGCGGGGGCAAGTCGAACATGCGCAGTGGTCCTTCCAAATCCATGACATGTCGTCACGGAGGGAAGGGCGCGGCGGTCGTTGCCGCACGCGTCTCGCCCACGTCGCTCGGCTGATCCCGGCCGGGAAACGGACGACGGATCGGGGCGGGTATCTGACTTGCCGCAGCGCTTGGACGCCGCCGGCTCACAGTTGCGGGCACAGTGCCGGAAATTCTCCGGCTTCCCCCTTGGCCAGCAGCATTACACCGCCGGACCCTGATCCTGCGGCGCCGGGTGGGGCAGCGCCCCCAGCTTGTCAACCGCCTTACCCTTGTGAAGCGACTTGCCTTGTCAAACTTGGCCCGCTGGGGTAGGGGCGCGCCATCTTTTGCACAGGCTGGTCGGAACCAGCCGCCCTCCAAGGATTAGGCCATGAAAAGCGGGATTCACCCGGACTATCACACGATCACCATCCAGATGACCGACGGGACGAGCTATCAGACGCGTTCGACGTGGGGCAAGGAAGGCGACACGATGACGCTCGAAATCGATCCCACTGCGCATCCGGCGTGGACCGGCGGCACCGGGCGCATGCTCGACAGCGGCGGCCAGGTTGCGCGCTTCAACAAGCGTTTCGGTGGCCTGACGCTCGGCAAGAAGGCCGACTAGTCCCGCTTTGGCGATGACGCCAGACGACGACACGACAGCACGCTCGACGCGCTGGCGGCGACGCTGGACGATCCGGTGGTCGCGCATCACCTCTCCGGCGACGCGCGGCTAGAACGCGGCAATCCCGGTAATGGCGCGGCCCAGGATCAGCGCGTGGACGTCGTGCGTCCCCTCATAGGTGTTGACCGTCTCGAGGTTGGCGGCGTGGCGCATGACCTGATATTCGGCGCTGATGCCGTTGCCGCCGTGCATGTCGCGCGCGACCCGCGCGATATCGAGCGCCTTGCCGCAATTGTTGCGCTTGATCAGGCTGATCGCTTCGGGGACGAGTTCGCCCGCTTCCATCCTCCGCCCGACGCGCAAGGCGGCCTGGAGCCCGAGGGTGATTTCGGTGACCATGTTGGCGAGCTTCAATTGGACCAATTGGGTGGCGGCGAGCGGGCGGCCGAACTGCTTGCGCTCGAGCGTGTAGCCGCGCGCTGCGGAGAGGCACGCCTCGGCGGCGCCCATCGTCCCCCACGCGATGCCGTAGCGAGCGCGGTTGAGGCAGCCGAACGGGCCTTTCAACCCGGCGACATTGGGCAGCAGCGCATCCTCGCCGACTTCGACCTCTTCCATTACGATTTCGCCCGTGATCGAGGCGCGCAAGCTGAGTTTTTGGCCGATCTTGGGGGCGGTCAGGCCTTTCATGCCCTTTTCGAGGACGAAGCCGCGGATCGCCCCGCCGTGGGCGTCGGACTTGGCCCACACCACGAAGACGTCGGCGATCGGCGAGTTGGTGATCCACATCTTGGCGCCGCTGAGCGAAAAACCGGTCGGCGTCTTGGTCGCCCGCGTCCGCATCCCGCCGGGGTCCGAACCGGCGTCGGGCTCGGTCAGCCCGAAACAGCCGACCAGTTCGCCGCTGGCGAGGCCGGGGAGATATTTGCGGCGCTGCTCGTCCGAGCCGTAGGCGTTGATCGGGTGCATCACGAGCGAGCTCTGGACCGACATCGCCGAGCGATAGCCCGAATCGACCCGCTCGACCGCGCGCGCGATCAGCCCGTAGCTGACATAGCCAAGCCCGGCGCCGCCGAACTCGGGATCGATGGTCGCGCCGAGCAGCCCGAGGCCGCCCATTTCGCGCAATATCTCGCGGTCGAAATCCTCGTTTAGATAGGCCTTTGTGACTCGCGGCTGGAGCTTTTCCTGGGCATAGGCCTCGGCGGTGTCGCGGACCATCCGCTCCTCGTCGCTCAATTGATGATCGAGGTCGAAGGCATCGGCCCAGTCGAACGGAAGAATATTGGGTTCAGCCACGAGACATTTCTCCACGTCTAACAAGGTTGGCGAGCGTTTAGCGATCTCGTTGCATCCGCGCCACCCCGCGCAACGTAACTCGCATCGACATCATCAGGAGCGATACTCATGGCAACCCGGCATTTCCTCATTCCCCTCGCGATCGTCGCGGGCGCGGTGTCGCTGACCCGCCCCGCGCTGGCCGAACGCGCCGTCGTCGCGCCGCTGCCGGCCTTGTCGATCGCCCCAACCGCGACCCGCGAGACGGCAATCTTCGCCGGCGGCTGCTTCTGGGGGGTCGAGGGAGTGTTCGAGCATGTCCGCGGGGTGACCAGCGCGGTGTCGGGCTATACCGGCGGGACCACCGCGCGTCCGAATTACGACAGTGTGTCGAGCGGGACCACCGGGCATGCCGAGGCGGTCCGGGTGACCTTCGATCCGCGCGTCGTGCGTTATAGCGACCTCCTGCGGATATATTTCTCGGTGGTTGCCGATCCGACCATGCTCAATGCCCAGGGACCCGACCATGGGACGCAATATCGCACGGCCTTATTCCCCACATCGGCGGCGCAGGAGCGTCAGGCACGCGCTTATCTTGGCCAATTGCGCGCTGCGCGCTTGTTCAAGGCGCCGATCGTGACCCGGATCGAAAGCATCCGCGGGTTCAATCCGGCCGAAGGGTATCACCAGGACTATATGAAAAAGAACCCCGACGCCGCCTATATCGTCGCCAATGACCGACCCAAGGTCGAAGCGCTCAAGCGCTTGTTCCCCAAAAGCTATCGCAGCTAGGCTCAAACGACCCATTTGCGCGCTTGCGTTCGCAATTGTCACCGGAAAGCCGATCAAATCCGGGGGTGGTCGCAATGCGCCTTGTTCGTCCCTACGAAATCGACATTGGCAAAGAGCGATGGTCGCCGGCAAGCGACAGGCGATGCTGACATCTTCCTTTCGGGTAGGACGGCCACTCTTGCGAGGCGGCGACGAGGGTCGCCGGTGGCGGAGAGAGTGGGATTCGAACCCACGGTGAGCTTGCACCCACGGCGGTTTTCAAGACCGCTGCCTTAAACCACTCGGCCATCTCTCCCCAAGCGCTGCGACCGCGATTACGTCGCTTGGCGGGTCGAGCGCAAGCGGGTGCCGCCGCGGCGCCGGCGCAGGACGATAAATCGATGGTCGAGCCTCGACCTGGCTGAGGAAAAGCCATAAACGCGCCGCAATGTCTTCTCTCCCCGCACCCCATCCCGTGGCCGCGTTCGATCTTCACTGTCCCGCCCACGGATCAGCCTTGCACGAGCGCGATGGGGCGTTGCATTGCCCCAACGGCGAGGTTTATCCGATCGTCGCGGGGGTCGCGGT
The DNA here is from genome assembly GCA_964235815.1 of uncultured Sphingomicrobium sp. Lineage (GTDB taxonomy): Bacteria > Pseudomonadota > Alphaproteobacteria > Sphingomonadales > Sphingomonadaceae > Sphingomicrobium. Next base: position 8,224 of record CAXSCF010000029.1, on the reverse strand, counting down.
GGTCGTCCAAGGCGCAACGATCGCGCCGCGGCGCGAGGCGCTTTCCGAGGCGGTCGCCGATCAGTTGATGGATGCGCTCGGCCTGGCGGGGGCGCATCGCAGTTCGATCGCACAGGCCTTTTCGCACCAATTCACCTTTCCCGAAGAGTGGATGCAGGTCGAAGCCGATCAATATCTCTATCGCGTCGCCGGCACCCATGAGGGATTGCGCCGGGCGCTTTCCCTGGAGAATGTGGTCCCCGCCGATTTCCCCGTCAACATCGACGCGCGCCCGTTCCTGTCGACGATCTTTTCGATCGATCGGGTTGGGCCGGGCGAATATTTCGCGGTCAATGTGCGCATCGAAAACCGCGGCGAGTGCACCCTGTCCTCCGACGGGCCGCGACCGATCACCCTGTCCTATCACTGGATCGACGCGGCGGGCGCCGCGCATCACGGGCAGCCGACCCCGTTGCTCGACGATTTGCGCGCGGGCCAATCGATCACGATGCCGGTGTTTGTCATTGCCCCACCCGAGGCAGGATCGTTCAAGCTGGTCGTGCGCGTCGTGCAGGACGGGGTTGCTGCGCTAAAAGTCGGATGGGTCAAACGCATCTTGGGCGCGGCGAACAAGCAAGCGAGCCGGGTCGAACAGCCATCGATCGACTTCGACGTCGTCGTTGGCGCAGGCCCCGCCACGACCGACGAGCCCGAATGGACCATGACCGGTCGGCAGTTCGACTATTTCGCCGATCACGACGAGGCTGTGCGCCTGTTGGGCGAGTGGCAAAGCGCATTGTTCAGCCGGCCCGTCGACCGGATCGTCGAGCTTGGCGGCAACGCCAGTCCCATGATCGGCAGCATCGCCGCTGCGCAAAAATGCAACGTCGATATCGATCCGTTCGGGATGATCGTCGGCAATCTGCTTCAATCGGGTTCGGAACAGCCCATGCGTTACGTCATCGCCGACGGGATGGCGATGCCGCTGGCGGCACGATCCGTCGACATGCTGATCATGTTCGCGACCTTTCACCACTTTCCGGACCCGATCGGATTGCTTTTGCGGCTGCGCCATTCCGTGTGCGACGACGGGCTGATCTGCCTGCTGTGCGAGCCCATCGGCCACGTTCATCGCGATACCGTTTACGCCGAATATCTGACCGAAATTCGCCGCGGCGTGAACGAGCAGAGTTTCGCTTTATGGGAATATCGGCAGATGTTCGACGCCGCCAAGCTCGACGTCGTTGCCGCGCAGATCGACATTGGCTCCGCCAAGTTCGCGCTTCGTCCGCGCGCGGCGGCACACGCCGACTTCTAAATTCATTGCCCCTCAACTTTTAAGATAGCATGTGTCATGGCGAATGCGATCCGCGTGCAGCGATTGGGGCGGGCGCGAACGAGGTGACCAGAGTGTCGATAGCCGAAACGATCAGGACGAGTGTCACCTTGCAGGCCGTGCTCGCCGCGGGGCGACGGCATTTCGCGTACGCCGCCTTGTTCAGCGCGTTGCTCAACCTGCTGTTCATCGCGCCAATGCTGTACATGCTCCAGGTCTATGACCGGGTGGTCCCGACGCAGGGGCGGATGACTTTGTTGTTCCTGACGCTGATCCTGGTCGTCGCGCTGGCGACGCTGGCGGCGCTCGAGGCGATCCGCTCGCGGTTGCTGGTCCGGGCCGGGGTCCAGCTCGACCTCGTCATGGCCGGACCGATCATGCGCGCGACCCTGGCCCAGCCCGACAGCAGCCAGCGCCTGGCGCGCCAGGCCGTGCGCGAATTCGATACCTTGCGCCAGGCCCTGACCGGCCCTGCCATGCTCGGCCTGCTCGATGCGCCGTGGGTGCCGGTCTATTTGCTGATCGCCTTCCTGATCCACCCATGGATCGGCCTCCTCACCCTCGGAGGCGCATTGGTCATCATCGGGCTTGCGTGGCGCACCGAAGTCGCGACGCGGGCGCGGCTGCAGGAAGCCAATGCCGCCGCCGGGCGCAGTTACGCGACCTATGACGCCTCGGTCGGGGCATCGGACGTGGTCCGGGCGTTGGGGCTGCGCGACGCGCTGGTCAGCGGCCACCTCGGCGACCGGCAGGAGATGATGGGGCTTCAGACCGAGGCCGGCCTCAGCGCGGCGCGGCTCACTTCTTATTCTAAGTTCACGCGGCTGCTGTTGCAATCGCTGGCGCTTGGCGTCGGGGCCTTGCTCGCCATCACCGCGTCGATCAGCCCGGGGTCGATCTTCGCCTCGATGTTCATCGTCGGGCGCGCGCTTGCGCCGATCGACCAGTTGGTCGGGGGTTGGCGGACGATCATCCAGGCGCGCGGATCGATCAAGGTGCTCGACGAATTGTTCGCCAGCACCCCGCCCGATATCGCCCACACGCAGCTCCCCGCGCCGCTCGGCCGGCTCGATGTCGAAGGACTGACCGTGGTCGGTGATGGCCAGAAACCGATCCTTCACAATATCCGCTTTGCCGTCGCCCCGGGCGAGGTGATGGCGATCATCGGGCCGAGCGGCGCAGGCAAGTCGACCCTCGTGCGCGCCATTGCCGGCGCCCAGCGCGCGACCGTCGGGCACATTCGCTTCGACGCCGCCGAGCAGCGCGACTGGGATCCCGATCAACTGGCTGGCTATGTCGGCTTCATGCCGCAGGAGACGACTTTGTTCGCCGGGTCGATCAAGGACAATATCTCACGCTTCAAGGTGCGCAGCGGCGACGCTTCCGCCACGATCGACGAGGATACCATCGCGGCGGCCAAGCTTTCCGGGGCGCACACCATGATCCTTGGGTTCGAGGGCGGCTACGATCACCAGCTCGGGCTGGGCGGGCGAGGGCTGTCGGCCGGGCAGGCGCAACGCATCGCGCTCGCGCGCGCTTTGTTTCGCGGACCGCGCTACCTGATCCTCGACGAGCCCAATTCGAGCCTCGATGCCGAAGGCGACGCCCAGCTCACCCAGACGATCGAGCAGGCCAAGGCGGCGGGGACGACGATCCTCATCGTCGCGCACCGCATGAGCGTGCTTCCCGTGGTCGATACCTTGCTCGTCGTGCGCGACGGAACGGTCGCGCTGTGCGGTCCGCGCGACGACGTCTTGCGCAAGATCGCACCCCCGCAGCAGCGCGTGGCGGGAGCCGCCCGATGAACCGCCACGCGCTCGCCTTTGCCGGCCCGTCCGCGCTCGCCATTCCTGCCGATCGGCTCGCCGCGGCCGACCCGCGGCGCGACATCCGCACCGGACTGATCATCGCCGTCCTGTTCTTCGTCGGGCTGATCGGCTGGGCCGCCTTGGCGCGGCTCGACGCCGCCGCGGTCGCGTCCGGCCGGCTGGTCGTGTCGGGCCAGCGCCAGACCGTTCAGCACCGCGACGGCGGGGTCGTGGCCGACATCGCGGTCAAGGAAGGCGCGAAGGTCCGCCAGGGTCAGATATTGATCCGGCTGGCGGGGGCCGAGGTTCGCGCGCAGGAACGCGCGGTGGCCGGCCTTGCCATCACCTTGCTTGCCCAGCGCGCGCGGCTCCAGGCCGAAGCCGCGGGCCGCCCCTTCATCGTCCCGCCGCGCGAATTTGCCGACCTGACCGGCGAGGATCGAGTCGACGCTATTCGTTCGCTCGAGGTCCAGCAGGGTCAGCTGCGCACCCGGGCCGCGGTTCTCAACGCCCAGCGCGGCGTGATCGGCACGCGCACCTCGCAAGCGTCGTCGCAAGGGCAGGGCTATCGTCGCCAAGTGGTCGCGGTGGACGAGCAGCTGCGGCTGGTCGACGAGGAATTGGCGAGCCTGCGCCAAGTCGAGGAAAAGGGCTTTGTGTCCAAGTCCCGGGTGCGAGCGCTCGAGCGGCAAAAGGCCGAGCTCGAAGGCCAGCGCGGGCAATTTGCCGCCACCGTCGCGCAAACCGGAAGCCAGCAAGGCGAGACCCGGCTTCAGATCCTCGAGGCGCAGGACACCTACAATGAGCGAATCGCAAGTGAACTTCGCGATGTCGAAAATGCGCTCGCGGACGCTCGGCCCAAATGGGCCGCCGCGCGCGACCAGTTGGAACGGATCGATATTCGCGCCCCGGCGACCGGGACCGTCGTCGGGCTGGCCGTCTTCACCCCGGGCGGCGTGATCGCGCCGGGACAGAAATTGCTGGACATCGTCCCCGATCGCGCCCCGCTGACCGTGGAGGCGCGGCTTTCGCCCGGGGACGCCGACGACGTGCGGGTCGGGCAAAAGGCCTTCGTCCGCTTTGCCACGCTGCACGAGCGGTCGCTGCCCGCGCTCAACGGGGTCGTAACCCGCGTGTCGGCCGACAGCCTGGTCGACGAGCGGACCGGCGAGAGCTATTATTCGGCCGAAGTGTCGGTTCCGCTGGCCGAATTGCGCAAGATCGACGAATTGCGCGGGGCCAACACCTTGCGCGCGGGCATTCCGGTCGGGATCGAGATCCCGCTGCGCAAGCGTACCGCTCTAGCCTATGCGTTTGAACCGCTGACCGGCGCATTTCGCCGTTCATTCAACGAACATTGACGCTCGCTTAGGGTCCTCGCTTCGTTCAACCGTGCGTCGCACGCGATGAATAAGATGGGCGACGCCGGTCGATCTTTGCTACTGTCGATCGGCGTTGAAGGAGTGACGGATCGTGGTGCTGTGGGGCAAGATGGCGGCGGTGATGATGCTCGGGTCGTCGCTGACCCAGGCCGATCCGCTCGCGCCGATGCCGGTGTCGCGCCCACTTGCGTCGCAGCCCGTGAAAAGCCTGCCGCAGCGCACGCCGATCGGACCGCTGACGGTAATCTGTACCGATGGCTGCGCGCCTCGCACCGCGGTCGGCCGTTCGGCGCCGATCGGATTTGATGCCTATAAGCTGCGCCTTGCCCAGCGTGCGCGGCGCGAAGGGGTAAGCGAAGCGACGATCGCCGCGATTATCCCCGCGCTGATTCTTAACAGCCGGGTCGTGGCGCTCGACCGGCAGCAACCGGGCGGGATCAATAATCCCAACGCCTATCCCCCATTCGCCCCGTACCGCCGCCAGCATGTCACCGCCGACCTCATTCGCCGCGGCCAGAGCCATTATCGAGCCAATGCCGCACGCCTCGCGGCGGTCGAGCGCCGGTTCGGGGTCGAGGCCTCGGTCCTGCTGTCGATCTATGGCCACGAGACAAGCTATGGGACGGTGACCGGCGGTTTCGATCTGCTCCCCGCGCTCGCCACCTTGGCGTATGAAGGACGCCGCCGGGCCTTGTTCGAGGCCGAATTCATCGCCGCCTTGAAATTGATCGATCGCGGCACGCCGCGCGCTCGCCTCAAGGGCAGCTGGGCGGGGGCCACGGGCTATCCGCAATTCATGCCCTCCGCGGTCCTGCGGCTCGCCGTCGACGGCGACGGCGACGGGGCAGCCAACATCTGGAGCAATGAAGTCGATGGCCTGGCGTCGATCGCCAATTACATGCGCGAGGCGGGGTGGAAGCCCAATGTCCACTGGGGTATTCCGGTTCAGGTTCCGGCCGGCTTCAACCGCGCGTCGGTCGCATCGCACCTTACCGCTCCACGCTGTCCGCAGGTCTATAAACGACACAGCCAATGGCGCAGCCTTAGCGAATGGCGGGCGCTGGGCATGGTCCCCGCGGGGTCCACGCGCGGCATTGGCGAAAACGAGCAACTGAGCCTGATCGAGCCCGACGGCCCCCAGGCAACGGCCTATCTGCTGAGCACCAACTACCGCGCCATCCTCGATTATAATTGCTCCAATTTCTACGCGCTGGCGGTGGGCCTGCTCGCCGACCGGATCGTCGGACGTTAGCGCGCGCTATCGGGGAAGGCGTTGCTGGACAGCGCCTACCGACGAGTTCATCGTGCGCCGGCACAGGGGGGACGCGATGCGCATCGGCAATATCATCGGGCTGGCGGCGGGGATGTTTGGATTGGGCGCGGTGTGGTCGGTTTCGCTCCAGGCTCAGGTCCGGACCTACCCACCCGAAACCATCCGCACTGTATCAAGCTATGATTCGGGCCGTCGTGCCTCGCGTGTGCGGTGCGTATCGGCCAGCCAGCGCCTGTGCCGGGTCGCGGTCGATAATGGCGGCGTCGTTCACGAAATTTCGCTTCGGCAAGAGACAAGCTTCACCTTCCGGGCGATCTCGCGCGATGCGCGCAAGTGCGATCGCGGGCGCAATCCCATGATGGCGTGCAACTGGCAGCGGATCACCCCGGCTGGCGGGATTTAGCCTCGGCGCGCGGCGTCCGGCTGGCGCAACCGCTCGGCGTTGCTAAACTGCTCGCAACATCGCGGTGCGGGGGTTAGAAGCGCGGCGACCCTGACCGGAGAGTTTGCCATCCCATGACCCGCGCTTTGCTTCTTGCTTCCGCCGCCGCCGTGACCCTTGCCGCGACCGCCGTCGCCGCGCCGCCGCCGTTCGATACGCCAGCGCCGATCGCTTATCTGGTCGACCTGTCGTCGGGCGCGGTGCTGCTCGCCAAGGATGCCGATCGCCGCATGCCCCCCGCCTCGATGGCCAAGATGATGACCTCCGAGGTCGCCTTCGAGCTGATCGACAAGGGGCAGATGCCGCTGACCAAGATGTGCACGGTGCGCCCCGAGACGTGGCAGAAGTGGCACGGGCCCGCGGCGGGGTCGACGATGTTCCTGTCGGTCAACGAGCAGGTCAGCGTCGAGAATTTGCTCCACGGGATCGTCACGCTGTCGGGCAATGACGCCTCGGTGGTGCTCGCCGAGTGCATCGCCGGGACCGAGCCCGCCTTCGCCAACCAGATGAACGCGCTGGCGCAGCAGCTCGGGCTCAAGAGCAGCCATTTCGGCAATTCGAACGGCTGGCCCGACTTCGGCGTGACCTATGTCACCGCGCGCGATCTTGGGAATCTTGCCAAGGCGACGATCGAGCGCCACCCGAAGCTGTACAAGCAATTCTATGGCCAGCCGTCGTTCACGTGGGGCAAGACGCTCGGCGCCGGGGCCGACATCACCCAGGCCAACCGCAACCCGATCCTCGGCAAGATCCCCGGCGCCGACGGGCTCAAGACCGGGCACACCGACGAGGCCGGCTATGGCTTTACCGGATCGGCCGAGCAGAATGGCCGGCGGCTGGTGATGGTCGTCGCCGGGCTCGACAGCTTCAACAGCCGGATCGTCGAATCGACGCGGCTGATGAACTGGGGATTTGCCGCGTGGCAGGCCAAACCTTTGTTCAAGAGCGGGGCACAGGTCGGCACCGCCAAGGTCCAGCTCGGCGGCGACAGCGAAGTCGGACTGATCGCGCCGCGTGACCTGGCGGTGACGATCCCCGCCGGGCTGCTGAGCAAGACGAGCATGAAGATCCGCTACGCCGGGCCGGTCAAGGCGCCGATCGCCAAGGGCCAGCATATCGCCGACCTCGTCATCACGTCGTCGGACACGGGCGAGCAGGTCATGCCGCTGGTCGCCGCCGAGGCCGTGTCGCAAGCCGGCTTCTTCGGGCGGATGTGGACCGGCCTCAAGCAAATGCTCGGCATGGCCTGAGCGCCGGGGATGGCGCGCGGACGGTTCATCAGCCTCGAGGGCGGGGAAGGGGCGGGCAAGTCGACCCAGTTGGTCGCGCTCGCCGCTGCGCTCGAGGGGCGCGGGCTGGATGTGCTTGTCACGCGCGAACCGGGCGGGAGCCCTGGCGCCGAAGCGATTCGCGCCTTGCTGCTCGAGGGCGATGACACGCGCTGGAGCCGGCGCGCCGAAGCCCTGCTGTTCGCCGCCGCGCGCAGCGATCACGTCGACAAGATGATCAAGCCCGCGCTCGACCGGGGTCGGTGGGTGCTGAGCGACCGCTTTCTCGACAGTTCGCTCGCCTATCAGGGCGAGGCCGGCGGGCTCGGGATCGAGGCCGTGCGCGACCTGCACCGCTTCGGCAGTCTCGACTTCGTCCCCGATCGTACCCTGGTGCTGAGCCTCGATGAGGCCGAAGGCGTGGCGCGGGCGCGGGTTCGCGATGGCAGCGCCGGCGACCGCATCGGCTCGCGCCCGCCCTCTTATCACGCCGCGGTCGATGCCGGCTTTCGCGTGATGGCCGGCAGGGAACCGGGACGGGTGCGATTGGTCGACGCCAACGGATCACCCGCAACGATCACCGCGCGCTTGCTTTACGCGCTCGGAGATTTGCTGCCATGATTGTCGGGCAGGAGCGGGCGGTGGACCAGTTCCTCGCTGCGTGGCAGACGCGGCGCCTGCACCATGCGTGGCTGCTGGCGGGCCCGCGCGGGGTCGGCAAGGCGACCTTTGCGCG